>JAAURZ010000366.1 GCA_012031955.1 Bacteroidia bacterium | reverse complement strand
ATGGCGGGTGAAGCGGTGGCGTACACCTCGGCCAGCAGGCGCATTTCATCGTCGGTGAGGGCGCGGGCGTAGATGCGCACCTCGTCCAAGCGGCCGTCTTGTACATGCACGCGTTTCAGCGACAAGACTTCGCTCACGCGGCCGCCAGTGCATCTCAGGAGGTGCATCAACGCACGATTGCGCAACAACTCCAACGTTCGGCGTGGCGCGTCACGCTCGTGCGAGGGTGGGGCAGGGGACTGGTCAAAGTATTCAACGATACGCATCAAGTCTTGATCGGGCGAGCGATGCTGATATGTCGTGCGTGATCGCTTGCCACGGCTGGCGCGGAGTCGGTCTTCAGCTTTGGTTCGGTTGAACTCGATTGGTGCCAGTTCCTCTGCATCAAGCCAGTACAAAAATTGCTTCAACGCCGTCACATACAACCGCCTCGTCGTGTCCGAATATTTAAGAGACACCGTCTTGAGCTTGCCCAACGCAGCGGCCACACTTTTGTCGCGTAGCACCTTCTTGAATGTACGCTTGGCCAAGGCATAATCGAAAGCACGCAGCACGTCGTTGTCAATTGGAATCTCCCAAGTAACCATCAACATCAGCGCCGTACGATACGCTACCAACGTCCGCTGCACCGACCCGGTGCGCGAGTCTATAAACTTCCCCACGATCTCTTTCGTCACTTTCGTTACCACTTCAGCCATGATCTCAATCTCCTTCAAGCCATCCTTACCAGCCACACGTCGGGGTGGGGCGAGTAGTAACCCCCCCTCAATTCCCCATCCCATCATTTCGGCCTCAAAGATATAATGATCTAAGACATATTGTATCACTATAGATAAAGTGCTGAGAAATTTAGACCATTTCTGGACTGTGACCTGTCTACACGTTCCAGAGCAATGAGATCGGCACAGCGACAATGCCATCACTGACTGGCAAGACTTGCTGGCCGGTGTAAAACACAACGCCGCCTACGAATTTCTTGCCAAGCTCCTGTCGAAGCAAGTTCATTCCAGCGAAATCTCGGTCTGAAAGGGTTGCAGACGACTTGACCTCGACACCCATCAGACTTCCGTCGCGCCGCTCGAGCACAAGGTCAACCTCTTGATCGGCGTGGGTGCGAAAGTGCATCAGTTGCACACTGGTTTTTGCCCAGGTCGCCTGTTTCTTGATCTCCATAAAGACGAAGTTCTCAAGGATTGGACCGAGCAGGTAGGGATCACGACCCAGCCGCTCCTCGTCAAGTGTTAGTAAATTGCACAACAGGCCCGTGTCGGTCATCATGACTTTGGGTGCGCGCACCAGGCGTTTCCCCAAATTTCCTGACCATGCAGGTAATGTTTGCGTCAGAAACGTGACCTCAAATAAGGCAAGATACCGCTTGAGGGTTGTTAGTGGAATACCCAGTGTTCGAGACAACTCGGATTGATTGGATAGATTGGCCGCACGCGCCGCTAACACACCTAGCACTCGCGGCATCACGACTAATCCTTCAATCTCCGCAAGGTCACGAATGTCGCGCTGGATTATGGTTGTGACGTAACTGCTGAACCACTCAGCGCGTCGGCCATTGCGTCGGCGTGTGACGACCTCTGGAAAGCCACCGTTCAGGATGCGTTTGGTCAAGTCGCTTCTTGTCAACGAATACTTCGTCCCCATTAGCGACTTGAATCCATCCTCGAACGCCAAGTCAACAAATTGCCCTGGCGCACCCTCTATTTCGCTTTGCGACAACGGGAATAACGTGTGAACCTCAGCACGACCAACCAAGGCATCGGCCAGCCGAGGGATCAGCAACGCATTCGCAGACCCGGTCAGAATAAAGCGCCCAGGCACCCGATTCTGATCAATAGAGAGTTTGATGGCCCGAAATGTGTCCGGTGCGAGTTGGATTTCATCAAGGATCACATGATCCGGTAGATTGGTGACAAACCCTGCTGGATCACGTGCCACCAGCGCGAAAGAATCTGGGCTATCGAGGGTAATGTAAGCAAAACGATGCCCCCCTACCCTCGCATCCTCAAATCGCTCAACCAGTGTCGTCTTTCCAGTCTGTCTGGCACCGTGAAGAATGACGGCGGGCGTATCCTTCAGCGCAGCACGAAGTTTGGGCATGATGGCACGATTAATCATCGCACCAAGCATACAGCCAAAGATGAAATTTGACCAGTGTGTGGTTAAATTTCACGAATACTGATAACCGTCATTATCATACAGGACAGAACCGCCCGACTTCCACGAGTTTCAAGGGGATTTGACCTCCTGAACTTCGGGTTTACGCCTGGATGTTGTGCCATTCAGCGGCAGTGATCATTCGATTGAGATGCCCAACATTGTCTGTTGCCACAACTGGATCTAACGCATTGGCCTCAGCGGCAATCAAAGCCTGTGCGGCCAGAATGACATCACCATTGAGCGATCCAGGCGCTGCCGTTGGCTGACCTTGCTTCCGCAACTGTGCCCATGTTTCGGCTGCTTTGAGCATCATGGCTGAGGTAATGGGAATAAACAGAAGTTGTGAGCGCAAAATGTCCAACGTCCGAAGCCCTCGCATCTTGTCCGCGCGAATAAGTTCTCGACGCACCTCATAGTCGGCAATCTCCGGCACCGCCACGGTTATGCCATTGAGCAAGAGGCGCTTAAGCCAATTCTTGCAAGCTTCTGGCTCCTGTGCTGCGCTGGGGTTAGTCACCAAGCCTAGCACGCCTGCATCCAAAACCACATAGGATGTCGCATCGACTTTCATGCAGTCATTTCCTTCTTTTATCAGTTGCCAGCCGGCACGGGATAAACATCAGCATGAGCAACCCGAAATAAACGATACCACTGCCAAAAAACCATTAAGCCCGAATACAAGCGCTATGGCAATGATCGGTGATGCACATGTGCATATTGATTACTCTTCTCCATCCGTAAGGGGCCGTGTTATATGGGGCGGTCTTGTAGCATATGATAAAATATGGGTGAGCGGGGCGCACAATGCCACTTCAATTGAAACCAACAAGGATTTGCTGATTAATAACAGCGTATTACCTGCAGGCCGGTATGCTTTTTTTACAATACCGGGTAAAGAAAGCTGGACAGTTATCTTTAATAAGAACTGGGACCAGCACGGAACAGATGAATACAATGAAAAAGAGGATGTATTCCGGGTCACCGTTAAACCTGAAATGCTGCCTGCAATACAGGAAGAACTGCTGTATGAAGTAAAAAAAGAATCGGATAAGAATGGCATCATCTCTTTATCGTGGGAGAAAATTAAAATTGCCGTTTCTTTTGCTGTAAAAGAATAAACCATTCTGAAAATTCCCTGTAATGAATGGTTCCGCGAAAATTATTACAAGAACCATCCGGATATTATCACTGGTAAGTTTGTTTACCGACTTTGCCAGTGAAATGCTTTATCCTGTAATGCCGGTTTACCTGCAGCATATCGGGTTTTCTGTTTTGTTTATTGGTATCCTTGAAGGAGTAGCTGAAGCAGTTGCCGGCCTGAGCAAAAGTTATTTTGGAAAGTTATCCGATCATTGGGGAAAAAGATTGCCGTTTGTTCAGTTGGGCTATGCATTGAGTGCTCTGTCAAAACCCATGATGGCATTGCTTACCAATATATGGTGGATATTTTCTGCAAGAACCGTTGACCGTTTGGGAAAGGGCATAAGAACAGGGGCAAGGGATGCCATGCTGAGTGATGAAGCCACACCTCATACCAAAGGCGCCGTATTCGGCTTTCACCGTTCAATGGATACGTTTGGTGCTGTGCTTGGCCCGCTTACAGCTCTGACCTTCCTTTATTTTTATCCGGGTGAATATAAAGCTCTTTTCTTGCTGCTTTTGTTCCGGGAATTATTGCTGTTATACTCACCTTTATATTAAAAGAACGAAAGCAGCAGCAGGTAAATAAAAGGAAGGCAGTTTCACTTGCTGAGGCATTTCTTTACTGGAAAAAAAGCCCCGTTGCTTACCGGAGGCTTCTAACCGGGCTGCTGCTTTTTGCCCTGTTCAACAGTTCTGACATGCTGCTTTTGCT
>JAAURZ010000365.1 GCA_012031955.1 Bacteroidia bacterium | reverse complement strand
CAAATACCCCTGCGGCAAGTCCCAGACAAAGTACCAGCGGCAACCGGATCTGGTATCTTGAATTTTGATGTTCACTCATAGCATAAAATCATGTGTAAAACCTATAACGAGCCACGAAAATAATTGTTGGCGGCCGTTTGGTGAATAAAACACCAGATTATTTGCCCAGTGTTCCCGTTTGCCCTGATAAAGTTTAGGGTCGGTTTGCCTATATTTACTGTCTGTTATGAGCCGAGTAGCCCTTAAGGACAAGCGTATTGTGGAATTGGTAGATCAGAACTACGTGCACGCGCATGTTCTGTTTTATTTTGGCATCCGCTTTTACGAATACGCCGAGGAAACGCTGGCCGACGTGTGCCGCGAAAAAGGCCTGCGTGTCGACCAGGTCGTGCGCGAACTGGAGTCGCCCACACATCCCCGCGAAGCCGAGTTGCCGCTCATGTCATATCCCATCGACCTCATCATCGAGTACCTGAAGCATTCGCATTTTCTGTTCATCAAACACAAGCTGCCGTACATAGCCAGGCTCGTCGATAGCTTCAAGGCGCACAACGACGACTTTGTTACAATGGAGAAAGACCTCAAGTTTGTGTTCCCTCTTTTCGTGGAAGACTTCATCCATCACATCTACGAAGAAGAAGATACGCTGTTCACATATATACAGGCCTTGCGCCGTGCCGCCAAGGGCACGGGAAACCCGTCCAGGCTTTTTTACCTGATGGAGCGAAATTCCGTGCAGAAGTTGCCATAGAGCACGAAGGTCACGATGACGAAATGGAAGGCATCAGGCGTATTACTCAAGACTACACCATTGATGCCTCGGTGCCACTGCATATACGGGTTATCTACAGCGAACTTAAAGACTTCGAGAAAAGCCTGGTAACGCACGCCCGTATCGAAAACGAGATTTTGTTCCCCAAAGCGATGGCCCTCGAGCATTATGTGAAAACCTCGTACTTCGCCCGCGCCAAGTACAACTGATTCTTTTTGACATAAGCTGGCGGCCACGCATACCACCTTTGGCCATGCGAAATATCATACTCAACCTGGCCGTGAGCCTGGATGGCTACATTGCCGGACCCAATGGCGAATATGACTGGTGCTTCACCGACGCCGACTATGGCATGAAGGATTTTTTCAACCGAATTGATGCCACCATTATGGGCGGCGTGTCGTACCGGCTGACTAAATCAATGGGCGAAAATCCTTACCCGCACATCGTCAATCATGTGATTTCAAGGAATGAGCCCGATCCTGGTGCAGCGAATGTAAAAATGATCCGCGACGACATCGACGCTAACACGCGCCGGCTTAAAGACCAGCCAGGCAAAGACATTTGGCTTTTTGGCGGCGCGCAGATCATCGAGGTCATGCTGGCCGCCCGGCTGGTCGACGAATTGATGTTGGCGGTGCATCCCGTCACCCTGGGGCAGGGCATCCCCTTGTTCCCAAGGGCGTCCGACCGACAGACGTGGCAATTGAAAAAATCCATTCCCTATCCAAGCGGTTTGGTTCAACTTGTTTATACTGCGTGACATTTTAAACTGACAACTTGGGCAGACTGTTGGCAATCGACTACGGTATCAAGCGGACCGGCCTCGCGGTAACGGACCCGCTGCGCATTATCGCCACGCCGCTCGATACCGTGGCCACCGCCGATCTCTTGAATTTTCTGAGAAGCTACTTCGCGCACGAAGCCGTCGACGAGGTGGTGATTGGAATGCCACGCACTGTGAAAAACGAAGACTCCGAAACAGCGCCGATGGTGCGAACCTTCATCCAGATTTTCAAACAAACGTTTACGCAACCTATCCACGAGATCGACGAACGGTTTACGACCCGCATTGCCCAGCGTGCCATGATTGATGGCGGGATGAAGAAAAAAGACCGGCGCGAAAAAGGCGTCGTCGACCGGATCAGCGCCACCATCATACTCCAGGACTTCATGGCTTCGCGCAAGTAATTTTGCCGCTATTTTCAACCTCACCCCTACTCCCAAATTGGCCCTGGCACTCGCAAATAGCTGGAAACGTCTTAACTTTGCGACCTCATAATCGACACAAGCGCAATGATTTATCCGATTGTAATGTATGGAGACCCGGTGCTGAGGCAGCGCGCAAGCGACGTGGAGAAGGACACCGACCTTGGCACCCTCGTCTCCGATATGTTCGAGACTATGCATGCCGCCCAGGGCATCGGCCTTGCGGCTCCACAAATTGGCAGGAGCCTCCGCATATTCGTTGTAGACGGCACCGTGATGGAAGACGAGGACGATATGCAGGACTTTAAGAAGGCGTTCATCAACCCGGTGATGCTGGAAGAACTGGGCACGCCGTGGGAATATGAGGAGGGATGTTTGAGCATACCAAACATCAGGGAAAAGGTGTCGAGAAAGGGGAAGGTCACCATTCGTTATTTCGATGAAAACTGGAACGAATACACCGAGTCGTACGATGGCATTAAGGCGCGCATAATCCAGCATGAGTATGATCACATAGAAGGGAAACTCTTCATCGATTACCTCACGCCGCTCAAGAAGAAATTGCTGAAAGGCAAACTCACCGACATTTCGAAAGGTAAAGTAGACACCGAATACCGCGTACGGGCGGCGCGCTAGCATGACGAAGGTGACCTCCCGCTTGCCAGACGTCGGCACCACCATCTTCACCGTGATGTCGCGCATGGCCCAGGCATGTGGCGCCATCAACCTGTCGCAAGGGTTCCCGGATTTTCCGATAGACGCCACACTGGTAGGCCTCGTGGAAAAGTATATGCGCGAGGGCCTCAACCAATACGCGCCCATGCCGGGGCTGCCCGCCCTGCGAGAGGCAATCGCAGGCATGCTCAGCGTCGAGTACCAAAGGCCATTCGATAGTGAGCAACAAATCACCGTTACCGCAGGTGGCACCGAGGGCTTGTATGCCGCCATCGCCGCATTGATACACCAGGGCGACGAGGTGATTCTATTCGACCCGTCGTACGACTCATACGGTCCGGCCATACGCCTCAACGGCGGCGTGCCGGTTCATATCAACCTGGCACCTCCCGATTTCGCGATTGACTGGCAGGCAGTTGCGAGCCGCGTAACGCCGCGCACGCGCATGACTGTAATCAACACACCGCACAATCCCACAGGCGCGGTCTGGTCGACGACGGACTTGCGCCAATTGGAATCGCTGGCGGAAGAACATGACCTGATCGTGTTGAGCGACGAAGTGTACGAGCGCATTATATTCGATGGTCACCTGCACCAGGGCGTGCTCCGTTCGGCCAGCCTGAGAGACCGCAGCGTGGCCGTGTTTTCATTCGGAAAAACCTTTCATGCCACAGGGTGGAAGGTTGGCTACGTGGTGGCTTCTGCCGCGCTCACAACTGAAATCAGAAAAACACATCAGTTCCTCACATTCAGTGTGAACACACCCGTGCAGGCGGCCCTCGCGGAATACCTCGAGAACAAGGATCACTACACAGGCCTTGGAATCTTCTATCAGAAAAAGCGCGACTACTTCCTTCACAGCATGAAGGGATCGTCGCTAGAGCCGCTTGCAAGTCATGGATCCTATTTTCAACTCTTCAGCTACCGCCACCTGTCGAAGGAGGCGGATACACAGATGGCGGAGACGCTGACGAGAAACAACCTCGTGGCGTCGATCCCGGTTTCTGTATTTTATCGCGACGGCACCGACCACCGGCTGCTCCGGTTTTGCTTCGCAAAGCAGGAAGAGACATTGCTGCGCGCCGCCGAAATTCTCAGGAAACTCTGATCACAACCGGCCAACGGCCGACATGAAGGGCTTTTGCGGGCATAATCCAGAAAGTCTTTCCCAATTCCCTGTTCATTTAGTTTCTTTGCACCTCAGAAAACCGGGACGCCATGCAGGATTTGAACATCACACTCGTACAATCCGACCTTCACTGGGAAGATATTGACGCCAATTTGGCCATGTTTGAAGAGAAAATCTGGCAAATTGGTGGATCAACGGACGTCATCGTGCTGCCTGAGATGTTTACAACAGGCTACACGAT
>JAAURZ010000364.1 GCA_012031955.1 Bacteroidia bacterium | reverse complement strand
GCCCGTTACCATCGAGGCGAGGACAACGAAGAGGCGTGGGCTTCCGCCGGAAACACCACACCTTTTATCAATAAATGGCCTTCCGACACAGGCTTTGCTGCGGCGGCCACCGACGTGCGCATGCTCTTCGACGACCGGTTCATTTATGTTTTGCCCGAAACTTCCAGCCACGCAACGAGCTTACCATTCAGACGTTGAAGCGCGACCAGCAGGATGCCTTCTGGTCGAGCGATGGTTTTTCGATGGTGATCGATCCGATGGATCAACGCGCCAATGGGTTTCTCTTTGGTGTAAACCCGGCGGGTGCGCAAATCGACGGCGCCATCAACCTGATCGGCTCGGTGTCGCAGTTGAATGAGAACTGGGATAACAAATGGTTCTCGCAGGTGGCCGTGCATGAAGATTACTGGGCGGTGGAAATGGCCATTCCATTTTCAGCGCTTCGCTTCAAGGCCAGTGCTCAAAAGTGGGGCCTCAACTTTATCCGCAACGACATGAAGCGGAACGTGTATTCCACGTGGTCGCACATACCGCTGCAATTCAACGGCACCGACCTCGGCCACCGTGGGCAGCCTGGTGTGGACAGAGAAAATCACGCCGGTGAAAAGCCGCGCTACGCTCATACCGTATGCGGCAAGCGGCTTCGGAAGGAACCACGAAGACGAAGAGAAAGCGAAGGGCACGTTCAACGCCGGCCTCGATGCCAAAGTAATGTTGACGTCGTCACTCAACCTCGACCTTACCTTCCGCCCCGATTTTTCCAACGTCGATGTCGACCAGCAGATGACGAACGTAACGCGCTATTCGCTGCTGTTTCCGGAACGCCGGAACTTCTTCCTCGAAAATGCCGACTTGTTTGCCAACTACGGGTCGTGGCTTGTTAAGCCCTTCTTCTCACGGCGCATCGGACTGTACGACGGCGACCCGGTGCCGATTGTGGCGGGAGGCAGGCTGAGCGGCAATGTAACCAAAGGACTGCGCATCGGGCTTATGGACATTCAAACCGAAGCGACCGACTCGCTGTCGGCCAACAACTACATGGTGGCCGCTTTTCAACAACGGGTGCTCAGTCGCTCCAGCGTCAAGATATTCGCGGCCAACCGGCAGACTACACGCAAACTGGAGGGTGATGATGAAGCAGACTACAACCGAACGTATGGCGCCGAGTTTCAATATGTGTCGAAGGATGGAAAATGGAACGCCTACCTGCGCGGTCATCGTGCCGAAACGCCCGACAGGCCCGACGACCGTTCTTATATGAGCACGCAGGTGAACTACCAGTCGCCGGACTTTTACACAGGCTTGCTTGCGGAACGCACTGGTGAAAACTACGTGAACGACCTCGGCTTCGTGCCCAAGCTCTACAACTACGACGCAGCCGCCGACACCACCGTGCGCATCGGACACTACACCATAAACCCCTGGTTTGGATACCTGATCTACACCCGCAAATCGAAAACGATCAACATGCTGGAACCCAACACGTGGAGTGTGATCAACTACCGGAGCAATGGCGCTTTCCTGGAGCGCTACACATCTGTCAATCTTACCATCTACTTCAAGGATACGAGAAACCTGTTCATAGATGCTTCCAACAATGAAGTGGAGCTGCCGTGCGCCACCGAGCTGATCGACGATGAGAAGCCGCTGCCCACGGGGCGATACAGGTTTACACAATACAGTGTGAAGTACACAACCGATACACGCAAGGTGCTGAATGCCGAGCTGAGTTTCAGCTACGGTGGATTTTACAGCGGCAACCGTACACAATTTGGCGCGGTGGTCAACGTGCGCCGTCAGCCGTGGGGCAAGTTCGGCGTGAGTTACATGCAAAACAACATCACACTTCCCTCCGAGCATGGCGAAGCGCGCTGGCTGCTTATCGGGCCGCGTGCCGAGGTGAGTCTGCGCAACAACATCTGGTGGACCACTTTTATCCAGTACAATACGCAGGAAGAAAATCTGAGCGTGAACAGCAGGTTGCAGTGGCGCTACCGCCCGATGTCAGACTTCTTCGTGGTGTACTCCGATAACTATACCGATTCCACCATGAAGGTGAAGAACCGTGGTGTCGTAGTGAAATTTACCTATTGGCTGAATCTCTGACTATTTCCTGAGATTGTCATCAAACAGCTTGAGGATGCGGCGATACTCATCAGTCCAGCTGCTGGGCTCCACGAAGCCGTGGTTCTCCAGCGGGTACACAGCAAACTCCCAGTTCTCTTTTTTAAGTTCGATAAGACGCTGCGCGAGGCGCACCACATCCTGAAAGTGCACGTTGGTGTCGATCATGCCGTGGCAGATGAGCAATGCGCCCTTCAGCCCTTCGGCATGGTAGATTGGGGAGCTCTTGCGATAGGCCAGGCTGTCGGCCACTGGTGTATTGAGAATGTTGGACGTGTAGCCGTGGTTGTAGTGTGCCCAGTCGGTTACGGATCGCAAGGCGGCGCCGGCGGCGAACACATCGGGTTCGGTGAACATGGCCATGAGTGTGATAAAGCCGCCATAAGACCCGCCATAGATACCGATGCGTTTGGCATCTACCTGGTGCTGTGCCGCCAGATAGCGCGCGCCGTCCACCTGGTCGCTGAGGTCTTTGCCACCCATGTGCCTGTAGATGGCGGTGCGCACGTCGCGTCCGTAGCCGGCGCTGCCTCGGTAGTCGATGTCGAGCACTGTGTAGCCCTTGTCGGCTAGCAAGTTGTGGAACATGTATTCATGGAAGTAGCTGCTCCACCAGTAATGCGCATTCTGCAAATAGCCTGCGCCATGCACAAAAACAACAGCGGGGCCGTTGGGTTGTGCGTCAGCGGGCTTGTAGAGACGTGCGTACACGTCTTCGCCGTCGCGCGCTTTGAAGGTGACCACTTCGGGCGTGCGCCAAGGGTAGGCGTTGAATTCTTTCGTCGTAGACTGCGTCACTTTCGTGGCCGCAGACTTTTTGCCGAAGCGCGGGTTATCCATCACATACAACTCCCACGGCTTATTCATGTACGAATAGAGGAATGCGATCTTCTTCTCGTCAGGCGACAGGTGTGTTTCGTAGCCACCCGTCATGTCGGTTATTTGCGTGAGCGGCCCGCCCTGCACTGGCATATAATACAGGTGACGCTTGCCGGGATGGTCTTTGTTTGCTTCGAGGTACCAGAACTTCTTGTCGTTGGACAACCGCGGGTTGTACACTTCGAACTTGCCGGACGTGAGCGCCGTCTTTTGTTTCGTCACCACGTTGAGGGTGTACAGGTGCGAGTAGCCCGACGCTTCCGACTGGAACCAGACAGATGTGTTGTCGGGCATCCACTCGATGGCGCCGCCAAAGTATGGAGAACCGCTTATGCCCGGGCCGGCAATCCAGGCTTCGTCGTGTTCGTGGTTGAGTACCGTGTAGGTTGCAGTAGCCGGATCGAGCAGACATATCCAACGTTCTTTGTTGTCTTTGGACCGGAAGGACAGAACCACATGCTTGCCATCGCCGGACCACGACGGCGCTTGCGCCACCACTTCGCGTGCGGGCTGCTTCTTGTCGCCATAATCTTTCGTGAATTCGAGTTGCTGGTCAAGGCCGGGCAGGTCTTTGGGTTTTACGAAATAGATCGTGTCTTTGCTGATGTTGTAGATGCCCACTTCCTGCTCCGCCTGTTCGCTGCCAACCTTTGTGCGCGTATTGATCATTTCGGCGTAACTTGATTCAGTAACATAGTTTGGTACCTGTGCCCGGTTTTCGTCTGGCGGATTTTTGCGCAGCGCGAATGTAATGTATTGCCTGTCGGCGCTCAGTTGCAGGCCAAACACCGTGCGGCCGTCGAGGTAGAAAGTTTTGGGGCGTTTCACGGCGTCGAGTTTGTCAATGGCTTTGCTGGAGTCTTCCTTCATCTTGCGTTCAGCAAGGATGCCGATCAGGCTGAGTTCGTCGTGTTGCAGCCACTTATCCTGTTCCGTTTTCTTCTTGTCGCGGGGTTCCTTTCCGTTGCGGAAGTCGGTGAGTTGCGTGATGGCCTGCGTGGTGAGCGACATCATGAACAGGTTGCGGTCCGCTGTATACAAGAGGCCTTG
>JAAURZ010000363.1 GCA_012031955.1 Bacteroidia bacterium | reverse complement strand
TCTCTGCCAAGATAGGTGGCGGTGCATTCTACGAACGTATGACAACCTGCTTGTTTCAATTCTTGCAGATATGGAAGCACCACCTTCACCACCTCGTCGACATCGTACCGGTGCGGTCCGGTTTTGTCGGCGCCGATGAAGTCTGCCATCACATGCTCGTGAATGAGTGTCACCCCCAGAGACTCCGAATCGACGGGTCCCAATACAGACATCACCCAGTCCGGGTTTGCCTTCGCGATGAGGTCGGGCGCGGCTGCAAGGGTGGCGATCATCAGCGACGTGTCGCGCAAGAATTTCCTTCTTCTCATACAAGATTGATCGTGTTGCAAATCTCACTATCACCAGGATGACCTAGCGATTTGCACTTGTTCTTCAAGTTAGGTCATTCCGTTATTAAATCTCGCAACCGAGTGGCGCCTTCTGTACGCCGGACGTTGCCGTCTGGCAAGCACAACCGGGCTACCTGGCTTTAGAACGTGTGTGGGGTGATGGCGGCTGTATCTGATGCGACCAGATTTAGCCGCGAGCGCGTAATATGTTACTATTTAAAAAGCAGCTTTACTGTGAACGCATCGCACTTCGTCTCAAAGAACGGTGATCCGTTTGTGTATCGTGCGGCCCTCCGTTTTCAGCCGCATTACATACACGCCTTTGGGGTAGGTCCACAAATCCATGTCGCGTTTTATCGACCGGTTCACCTGGCCCTCATATAGCGTGTTCAACACGCGGCCGTTCAGGTCGAGCAGCTCGAGCGTGGCGTAACCACTGTTGCTGATCTCGTAGGCAGATACACCTTGTGAGGGGTTGGGATACACTTTCAGGATTTGTGCGGCACCCAACTCGTCGTCGATCGCGGTGATCACGTCGCCGCGCTGGCCTTTCAGCCGAAGGGTGATGATCGACAATGGCGGAACCGCCACGGTAATAGAATTTCCGCCAGGGGTAACGGTCGACATTGTGAGTGCGTTTTGTGTGTGGGAGACAAAAGTTTCTGTTGCCGGCAAATTTGTCAGCGTCAATTTCTCGAATGATTCATCGGCAAGGTCAAAGCCATTGAAATTCACAGTCACATTTTTTGCAGACGTGAGATGGCGGTTAACCAATACTACGGTAAGCGAATCTTCAACTTCATTCAACGTAGGGTATGCTGACACAAACTCCTCGTCGGAGGACGTGGCCTTCACAAATTCTGTTTTGTTGTAACGGCTGTACAAGTGCAACACTTCCCACATGCCTTTCTGCCAACTCCACGGTGTAAATATTTCCATCTCGGGGTGCTTCATAAATTCACCCAGCGTGCTTGCATACCAGATGGCCGTGGTCTTGGCGTTCACTTCGTTGATGCCGGTTTCGCTCACGGCAAACGTAACACCGTGGTCCGCTCCTATGTACGTCTCCAGCCATTGCTTGCACCGCTCGAAAATGTATTCCTTGTTTTCACTTGCGTTCCAGGAGCCGCCCACATTTTTCACGCCGTTCGCTTCAGGGTACACATAGTCTTTGTCGAAGTAAACGCGGTGGTACTGCACAAGCTGCGACGCCGTGGATGAACCCGGATAAAAATGAATGTCCAGCACATCGAGCAGGCGCACGCCGCTTGCTTCCTGCTCTTCGGCCACGCGCTTTATGAAGTACTCAAGCCACGGGTAGTTGCGCCCGCCGGACGAGATGGTAACCGGCCAGTTGTACCATTGCCATTCGTTGGCCGGCACGGGGCCAAGCAGTTTGATTTCCGGATACCTTTCCCGCGCTTTCTTGGCTACTTCGAAGTACCGCTGCATGAATTGCTCGGCGGTGATCGGCGTGGGCATCACATCGTCGTGGGTGCCGTTCCATATTTCCGGTTCGTTGTCCATGCTCCAGTAGCGGAGCTTGTCCTTATCGAGACCGACGTCGTTAAACCAGTGGTCGAGTATCAGCGTGGTGGAGTCGGCGGTCCAGTCTTGCAAGTACAGTTCGGGGTCGCCCTCTACTTTTGCTTCGGTGCCCGATGTATTCGGTTGGCCGCCGCCTGCCAGGTTCTGCGCGACCCCTCCCACCACTGCGACTGGTTGTAACCCCAGTCGTTGAAGTTGTAGTCGCCTGTTTTCGCGGCCTTGCCTATCAGTTGAAAACTCCACATGCCTTGCGCGCCAGGTATCTCGCTCTGCAACGTGGTGGCCGCGTAGCTCCAGTCGTTTGCATACACATTGTTATACCAATCGGGATGGCTCGAAATTTTAAGCCGCCAGTTGTATTTGGTGCTGTTGTTGCCGCCGCCCTCGCGGAA
The DNA here is from genome assembly GCA_012031955.1 of Bacteroidia bacterium. The sequence goes on along the minus strand of JAAURZ010000363.1, from coordinate 1,787 downwards.
GAAGCGCACGCCTGCATCCTTCAGTTTAGTCCACTCTGGGGTAAAGCCGCTGCCGGGATAACCTGATAGGGAGTTGTTGCGGCCATATATATATGGAGACACCGAATGAGTTGGCGCAGATAAGTCGACCGTGACAGCGACCTGCCCGACAGCTGCGCGCAGGCGACAATGAAGAGCAAAAGCAAAACCGAACGCATGAAATTGGTGTGATAAATCGTTTGCAAAATAACGAACATGAGGCGGCACATAGGGGCTCATTTGACTCACAAGTGGGTAGGGTTTGTTGCCCTTGGAGCACGTTATCGTAAACCGACTTAGTTGGTTGTCTTTTTTTGCCGGCTTCATGAGAAAGGTATTTAATCCCTTTCACGCAAAGAGTGCAATGAATACTCGCAAAGTGCGCTTCGCGCCACCAAGGGGTCAATGCGATCAATATCTATTCAGTTCTCAGGCTATGAACCGGATTTGTTATCGCGGCTTTCAATGTCTGCAAACTTATGGTTACCATCGTGATGGCTATTGTTCCTGTTGCGGTAGCCAGTACTACGCCTGGTGGGAAACTGATTCTGTAGTGGTATGAGTCGAGCCACGCTTCTGTAAAGTAATACGCAAGCGGAACGGAGACCGTGAGTGCTGCGGAAACCAGGATTAAAAACTCCTTCGACAGCTTGGCCCAAAGCTGAAAAACTGTAGCGCCGAGCACCTTCCTTATTCCAATCTCCTTGGTTCTCTGTTCCACAACAAATGACGAGAGCCCAAAAAGGCCAAGGCAGCTTATGAAGATTGCGAATGCTGAGAAAACCGACGATAGTGCGCCGATTCTCTCTTCTGATGCAAACTTCCGGGCATACTCCTGGTCTACAAACTTGTACTCGAATGGAGCGGATGGAATTACTCTTTCAAACACATTTCGTACTTCGGCAATGGCCTGACCCGCGCTTACATTCGAACTAAGCCTAATGTTCATAAAATGATGTGTGTCGCTGCTGAGAAAGTATATCGCGGGCTTGCTTTCGGCAAATGGCGAGCCTGTTCACCATGTTGCTTATCACGCCTATTATTGTAAACTTTTCGTATTTGCTTCGCCAGCTCTTCCACCGAATCTGCTTGCCAATCGGAGCATCAAAGCCAAACTCTTCCGCAGCAGCTTGATTGATAACAAACGCGGCCGAGTCACTTGCAAGGTCCCTGGAAAAGTCGCGGCCATCCTTGAATTGCCAACCCACTGTAATCCCGTACTCCGGTGTAACTGTTAAGGTCCCAAAGATTGGCTCGGACGACGGATCTTTGCCTTCCCAATCAAACCCGCTGTTGGCCGACCAAACATCTGTCGGAGGACTGGAAGACTCTGCCATCTCAACTACTGCGCCGGTGCCCTTAAGCTCGTTTCTTAACTCGTCGTACTTACCGTTGAAGTCCGGAGCAGTGATCGGAACGATGATGAGACCGTCTCTCGCATACCCCATTGGCCGGTCTTTGGCAAACTGGACCTGCAGGTAAACCATTATTGTTCCGATAATCAGCACAGTAGAAACGGAAAATTGAAGCACAACGAGAATCCGGCGCAGGGCAACTCCAGATCTGGCCTTGCGACCTTTCAGAACCTGCATCGGACTGAACGACGACAAGTAAAGCGCAGGATAGGTTCCGGCCAGCAGCGTGGTTCCCAAAACAAAACCGAAGGATACGATCCAGAATTGAGGGCTTGAAATTGGTATTTCAACGTGCTTGCCTGAAAGGTCGTTAAACCAATTCAGTGCTAACCCGACAATGCCAAATGCAACAAC
>JAAURZ010000362.1 GCA_012031955.1 Bacteroidia bacterium | reverse complement strand
AGTGCAACCGCTCGTTGGACAGCGAGCAGCTGTTCTCTTCGTTTACACGGCCGCTGACCGACGACGAGCGAACGCAAATATTAAATGCATACTATCATCCCTACCGCGGCGAAGTTACGCAAGCGATCGCCGGCGCTTCGGCGCCCGTCATACATTTCTCCATTCACTCGTTCACGCCGGTTTGGGATGGGCAGCCGCGCGAGGTGGAAGTGGGCGTGCTGTTCGACCCCGCGCGCAAGTTTGAACACGACGTTTGCGGGAAAATGATGAACCGGCTGACCGCATTGCTTCCCGGCATGGCGATCCGGCTCAACGAACCATACCACGGAACCGACGACGGCTTTACCACCTACCTGCGCAAGCAATTTTCCGATGCCGTGTATGCAGGTGTGGAGATAGAGCTAAGCCAGAAGCTGCTGCCCGGCCACATGCAGTCGCTGGTAGATGTGCTCGCCGAAGCGATCGCCGCCCTCTAGGCTTCCAGGTCGTTAAGCAGGTTTCGAAGTTTCTCCAAATGGTTGCCGTACAGTTTTTTCAGGTACCAGTTGGTGAACCAGATAGCCGCCAGCGAAAAAAGTACGCAGAAGCCAAGCAACGACAAGATGGTTTTGGGTTGCGAGAGCTGGTTGAAGAACTCTTCCTTGCCACGGTCTATTTCAATAAACAACAGCATGAGGAAAAAGTAAAAAGGATACAGGTAGGTGTAACTTTTGCGGTAGAATTTCAGGTAGCCGGTAAGGTCGTTGATCAGTCGTTCGAGGTGAGCGCGCAAATGGTCTTCGCTTGCGTCGAATGTGTTGAGCAGACGCAACTTCATTACGTAGTAAACGATGTAGGCCAGGAACATCACCAGGAAGGAAGTGAAAATCCATTTCATATACCCGTCGGGCATGCTAAAAGAAAAGTACACCAGCAAGAGGCCCGTCACAATGGTAACGAGCAACTCAAACCACACACTCCGTTTAAGCTTGGCGATAATGGATTTACTCTTTCCCTTCAACATGGCAGCCAATTCCGCTTCATTCTTGGGTTCGAATGACGGATCGTGCTGCTTCCACAATTCCTTAAATTCGTCGAGTTCCATAGTCAGACGTTCATAATTTTCCGAAGTTTTTCGCGTATGCGATTCATGCGCACACGTACATTGTTCTGTGTAATTCCGATGGTGGCTGCAATCTCGTCGTACGGCACCTCTTCCAGTGCGAGCATCACCATGGCGCGTTCGATTTCCGAAAGCTGCCTGATGGCCCATTGAAGTTTTTGTGAGTTTTCTTCCTGCACCTCGCTGCCTCCGGACTCGCCGATGTTAAAATGGATTTCGCGGAGGTCCTCGGTCCGCACCGTGCGATGCAGCTTACGGATTCCCGAGATGGCCGTATTCAACGCGATGCGGTACATCCACGTGCTTATTTTGGCCTCGCCGCGGAAGGTGTGAAACGACTTCCATAGCTGCAGTACGATTTCCTGAAAAAGGTCGTTGCGCGCGTCTGTATCCGTTTCATACATGCCGCACACTTTGTGGATCAAGCCCTGGTGCTGAGTGATCAGCGAAATGAATCTATTCTCTTCTTCGTCAGCCAATGCAGACAGATTTTCTTAGTAGTCGAAAGTAGAGAAAGATAATTACAATCTGAAACCAGGACGGTGTGACTCTTTTGCTTACAACAGAACAAGGAAAAAAGCCCGGCAGGCAATCCCCACCTTCGCGCGCCTCAAAACAATTTGGACCGCGCCGCCGGGTCAGGATTTTACAAGCTTTGCAAATACAAATGCAGGGCTTTCAGTTCCGCATCCGTATAAGCCTTGGTCATGAGCCATGGCATTTCGGCGGGGTTCAGCGTTTTGCCTTCCGGCGTTACGCCCGTGCGCAGCGTACGCATAAACTGTTCGTCCGACCAGCTGCCGGGATTTCCAGTCGACGAGATATCCGCTACCACCGGGTAGCCCGGCGCCACTGGCTCGCCGCCTTTCATGTTTTCGCGGTGGCATCCCTGGCACGCAATAGAAAGGTACTTGCCGTAGGCAATGCTTATTTCGGGCATCACTTCTTTTTTGAGCGTTGCCGTGTGATCTATCAGCTCCGCCGGCAGCAGTGGCAGCTTGCCAAGGTCTGTAAGGATACGGCCGAGCGGACCAACAGTACTTGGCGGCAGTTCCCGGTCGACGTGCGGCACCTGTGTTACGTATGCGATAATGGATCGCATGTCGTGCTCCGACAACATCGTATACTCGTGAGATGGCATAAAAAGCAGCGGTCTGCCGTCGCGTCGTATGCCGTGCTTGAGCGCAAGCGCCCAGTCGTCCATATCATGATCGGCCGGGAGGCCGCCTTTGCCTTTGGTGAGGTTGCGCGCATACAAGTGCCCAAGCGCGCCATCATCCACGAATACCTTTCCGCAAAGGTCGTCGCCGTGGCATTCCGTGCATCCCTTCGTTACCGCGAGTCGCCGGCCCAGGGCAATCATGGCCGAGTCGCCTGCCGGCTCCAGGTGCTGCACCTCTACATGGTACACCTTGTTCATACGGCTTTGCGTGCTCACATACACTTTTACATAAAAGCCGGCCGCAAGCAGGACGATAACTCCCACAACAAGGCCGGTGACTTTAAGGATTTTCTTAAGCATGGGTTGAATTACATTTTTGGTGAGGAACGAAACAACCCGGGTGGGCAACCTACGTTAAACGGAGCGTTGTGTACGTGGCAAGGATATTTATATGAACAAATACGCGGTGCTGAAGCAGCATGAACTGCTGCCACTAGTGAAAGAAAACGGCAACGACGGCGCCTACATCATCATGGAGGACACCATCGGCAAAATCACCGAGGCAAGAACATCACTTCCTCATATACGGATCAACCGGATCAAGACCGCCTTGCTGAGGGAAACGCAGTTCGTTGTAACCGATGCCGTCATGCCCGATACCGTCAACATCTGCGCAACGCTTGCAGGCAAGTCCGCCGTGCACTTTAAAGGACATGCCGTTCAGGAATGCATAACACCTGGCTATTACCACGGCCTTTATGTGCCGGAAAGCGAATACACGCTTACGCTGAAAGAGGAGACCGATGTGTTGCACGTGGCAATCGACAGGCAGTACTACGCCGACCTGCTCGACGATTCTGAATTCTGGTCGGCTACTTTAAGAAGCAAGCTCCTGGACAGGGAGTGGATTTCCACCGGTAAACTGCCGACCGACAACCGGGTGCTGCAGATACTGGTGCAGATTCTGGAAAACCCGCTGAAAGGGCAATTACACAACCTGCTGCTGGAAGCCAAAGTGATGGAACTGATGGCGCTGCAACTGGAGTCGGCGCTGCGCGTCAGAACTTTCGGGGCAGCGGTGAAGCCGAAAGACAAAGATGTATTTCATGACCTGAAAAATTATCTCGACACCAGCTTTACCGACAGTCACTCGCTCGGCAGTCTGTGTAGATTATTTGGTCTGAATGAGTTTAAGCTGAAGCAAGGATTCAAGGCAACTTTCGGCACCACCGTATTCGACTACATTCACGACCTCAAAATGAAGCACGCGTGGCATTTGCTTACGGAAGAAGGCAGGCTGGTGAATGAAGTGTCGGGCAAGATCGGCTATCGCAATCCCAATCATTTCTCGACAGCCTTCAAAAAGCGTTTTGGCATCAGCCCGATGATGGTGAGGCAGCGACGTGCCACGGCGTAGCAAACTGGCAATTACTTGTTGCGTTTGGGAGCGGACGTTTTTTCGAGGTTGAAAAGTTCGTGAAGCACTTCCACAAGCGACTCGGCGTCGCCACGCTTACATGCTGCCTTCAGTTGAAGCACGGGCAGTTTCATGAACTTCTGTACAAGGCTCTTGCTTAGTTCTTCCAGCTTGGCCTGCTCTTTTTCGTCACTGTTCTTGAGGTAACGCGCCAGTTCTTCCTTTCGAATCTGTTCAAGCGCCTGCTTGAGTTTCTGTATCGTAGGCGAAACAATCATTTCCTTTGACCAATCTTCAAACTCAACCATCGCGTCACCGATGATGGCGCGCACTGCCGGAATTGATGCCTGGCGTTTCTCCAACGCCTCGTTCGTTTT
>JAAURZ010000361.1 GCA_012031955.1 Bacteroidia bacterium | reverse complement strand
AGCTGAGCGCGAACGGTGCGCTGGCCGGCGAATACGCTTTCCTGTATGGCGCCGGTCTGGCCATCAGGCGCAGCGTGCTTGCCGAATTACTTAAAAGAGGATATCAGCCGTTGCTGCCAGACAGAGTTGGAGACTCGCTGGTCTCTGGAGGCGACACTGAGTTGTCGTACGCAATTAGACTGATGGGATACTCGCTGTGGTTTTCAGAGTCGCTTACGTTCAAGCACTTTTTGCCGGCTAAGCGCCTTACCGAAGATTACCTTGTGAGGCTTGTGGCGTCGATGTCTTATTGCAGCGGTTTGTTGCTGATGTATCATTACGTGTTGTCCGGCAAAAAAATATCTGCGTTCACATGGGCTAAGGATGCCACTTATCAACTTCACTTTTTTGGCAGCGCGTTTTTTAAGAAGTTGACGAAGAAAAGTGATTTGACAGCCAAACTTGACTACACCTTTTCCCTGAACAGGATGAAGAGCATTTGGGGCCAGGCAGGAAGCTACACAGCAAGGTACAGGCAAATCGCCCGATTAAAATTAAGAAATAACGAGTGATGGATGAGGCGAAGGATATAGCGAAAAGTCTGCTTCGAACCGCGCGCGCACAATCATCTGGGTTTATACCAAATGGATTGACCTTCAATTCGCGTTGGGTAGTAAATCTGCCTTTAAGATTCCGATCATCATCAATAATTTCAACAGGCTCACTTTCCCGATGCAACTGATAGCCTTTCTGGAGCGAGCCGGATACACCAACCTCATCATACTCGACAACCGGTCGACATACCCGCCACTGCTGGAATATTACAACCAATGCCCCCACCAGGTAATCCGGTTGGATCAGAATTACGGTCATCTCGCATTGTGGAAATCGGGACTGTACACCAAATTCAAATGGAGCTATTTTGCGTACACAGACTCCGACATACTGCCCGGTGCGGAATGTCCACCGGATTTTATGCTTAAATTGAAGAACATGCTCTTGTCGCATTTCAACGTAGACAAAGTTGGTTTTGCAATCCGGATCGACAATTTGCCGGGCTTCTTTGCACTTCACGAAAAGGTGAAAGCATACGAGGCGCGGTACTGGAACAATGAAGTGTCGCCCAACGTGTACAAAGCTCCGATCGACACTACATTTGCATTGTACAAGCCGCATACAGCACTAGTTGCAGGTGAGATCTATACCGTGCCAGCACTCCGGCTGGCCGGGTGCTATACAGCAAATCATCTGCCCTGGTACAACGACACGGCCAACCCGACCGCCGAGGAGAAATTTTATATGGACACCTGCAATGCCTCGTCGAGCATGGGAATGCAGCAGAAAGGGACGCGAATGACGTATTAGAATATAAGACTATGTTAAATACAGGCATCGTTTCTGGACTGAAACAAATACGCGACAGAATCCGGTATGGAACGATAACATACCATCCAAAAAAGTATGTGACACCATCAAGACTGATTGACTCTCAGTCCCAGGCATGGGTCGGACTGGAGAAAATTATTTTGGACATTATAGAATTCTCCTCCATCAAAACCGAACGCGCGCTTGAATTTGGCGTCGAGTTCGGTTACTCCTCGGCCGTGCTGGCTAACTACTTCAAGCAGGTGAGAGGCGTTGATATTTTTACAGGCGACGATCATGCCGGCCACTTTGGCGATATCTATGAACTCACCAGGTCCAACCTCCGGGATTTCGATAACATTGAACTGATCCGTTCCGACTATCGGGACTTTATCCGCAGTCACGACGAGCGATATGATTTTATTCACGTCGACATTATCCACACTTACGACGACACGTACGCATGCGGGCTGTGGAGCGCACAACATTCAGACTGCACTATTTTTCACGACACGCAGTCATTTCCGGATGTAAAGCGTGCAGTGGCTGATATTGCAGGGTAACAGGCAAGATGTTTTACAAACTACCGGCAGTGCAACGGACTGGGGATATTGGTCAATAAGTAATGAGCAGCCCCAAAGTGTCCGTCATCGTTCCGAACTTCAACCACCGCGATCATCTCAGGCAGCGACTTGACACGGTACTTAATCAGACGTACCGTGATTTTGAAGTGATCATTCTGGACGATTGCTCGACGGATGGAAGTGTACGTGTAATTCAAGATTACCGAAGCCACCCGTTGGTTTCGCACGTGATCGTAAATTCAAAGAACTCAGGCAGTCCGTTTGCTCAATGGAAGCGCGGCACGGAACTGGCGCGCGGCGAGTGGATATGGTTCGCAGAGAGCGACGACTACGCGAGTCTTGAGTTTCTTGAAACAATGTTGAATTCCGTCAGGCAACATAATGACGTGGGACTGATCTATTGTGATTCCGTAGTGGTGAATGATGCTGATAAGCTTGAGGGCACTTTTTCCGAACTCAAAAACAAGCGGTTCGCTACCAAAAGGTGGAGCACCGACTACAGCAATACCGGGTTGGCCGAGTTGGAGGAATACGTACTGCCAGCCGGTACCATCAACAACGCAAGCGCGGTATTGTTTTCACGAAGACTTCTGCTCGAAACAAATCCTTTTGATCGGCCGCTTCGATACATTGGCGATAAATATGCTTTTGTGAAGGTACTGTCACGGTCCAACGTATACGTATGTGGCAAGGGCACTCAACTACTATCGCGACCCATTCAACACCAAGCACGCCGACAAATACCTTTTTACTTCTACGAACAGTTTCTTGTGTTCGATTGGGCGCTCAGAAACCTGCCCATCGCAGATCGTAAGCGGTTTTACAGCGGCTTTCACTCCAACACTAAAAACTCTTTGTTTAGAGGATGGAACAGACTAAAATTGAGGCTGTATGGCCGACTCTTAAAACAAAACCCGGCCTTGCTGGTGCGGAGCTGCCTTTTTAATCTGGGCGAAGCCGTCCGATCCCGCAGAAGTGGTCTCAAACATGCCTGATGCTAACGCTACTTAACTTTTTACATGCCCGCAAGCAATTCTGGTTACTCAACACCATGAGTGCCATCGTTTATTTTTCAAACGCCATGGATTTGTTCGCTGCGCCTACTACCCACAGTACCGCGCATATGCATATACCGTAAAGGGCACTACGCATATGAGCATGGGGCCAGGATGGGCGTATACGACGCCTTACCTTGAGCAACTTTTTGTCGATACTTATGGATTTGAATACAAGCCCCGCGCTGGCGACGTGGTGGTAGACATCGGTGCCGGGCTGGGTGAGGAGGTGATTGTGGTGGCGCAGTTGGTCGGTCAAATGGGGAAGGTATATGCCCTTGAAGCCAACCCGACAACCTTTGCCGGTCTGCAATTTATGTGCGAGCAAAATAAGTTCGCCTGGGTGCGTGCGTTGCATGAGGCCATCTACAACAGCGATACCAAAGTAACAATAGAGGATGACAGTGAAAATTATCTCACTAACACAATCAACACATCCAGTGCCGGCTACGAAGTGAACGCCATCACCCTTGATTCCCTTGTCGGACGGGAAGGCATCACGCGCATTGATTTTATGAAGGTAAACATCGAAGGCGCCGAGCAGTTTTTGATTGAGGGCATGAATAAGTCAGTCGGGATGATCCATCACATGTGCATTTCCTGTCATGACTTCAGGCACGCTTATCACAACCATGGCGAATTCTATATGACCAAGGCAAAGGTGCTTGCGTTTCTGCATCAGCATGGATTTGTGACAACCATGCGCAACACCGGCAATCGCGTAGTTGACGACTATATATATGCGCACAAGGTTCAGCTATGAAGCGCATCTTATTTTATTCGCCATTCAACCAACGCTCTCGTGATACAGAGTCATTGATGATTGCATTCAAACAGATGGGGCACCGCGTGCTTTCGCTGAGTCAGCAGGAAGGTCATATCATCAACGATTTCTCAACGCACGCGGCATAGAAGCCACCTCGTATGTGGTGGGTGGTAAACGCAGCGGGTGGCGTTATTACCTGAAGCACTTGCGGTACTTCATCCATTTTTGTCACCGAAAATAAAATCGATTTGGTTTACAGCCACCTCGAACCCGCTAACTTTGTGGCTTCCATTGGTCAGTACTTTGTTCGGGCCACAACCTACT
>JAAURZ010000360.1 GCA_012031955.1 Bacteroidia bacterium | reverse complement strand
CAGGCTCCAACGCAGGCATCGATGGCAGGGAGGCCAGGGCGGCGCCAGCTCCCATGGTGGTGATAAACTGTCGTCGGGAAAATAACATAGGCGAAGGATATGGCTCTTTGAAGTTAAAACTTTTTGGCGTACAAATAACATCCGGCCGCAATCATTAAATTACCTCATGACCATCCGCCAGGCCACCGTTCAAGACGCCGTTTACCTGAAGCCTTTGCTGGTACAGCTCGGCTATGACACACTCACGGTCGACGAAGTGGAACGAAAAATAACCGACTATCAAAAGCCACGCTACATGCTGCTCGTGTGCGAATACGAAACGATGGTGGTTGGTTTCATTTCCCTTCATTGCTTCGACATCTTTCACTCCAAGGGACTTATCGGGCGCATCACCGCTTTTTGCGTAGACCAGGCATACCGGTCGCAGGGTTTGGGCAAGGCACTGTTGCAGGCCGCCGAGACTTATTTCGCAGACTGCGGCTGCACTAAAATAGAAGTGACCAGCAACGCCCGGCGCCTGCAAACGCATGCATTTTATCTCAACGCCGGCTACACGGAAGATTCGCGCCGGTTTGTAAAATATCCGTAGATTGCTTTTTAACGGAGCCCGTACACCCCAAATGCCCTTTACCTTTTCGCACCCCGCCGTTATACTTCCCCTCACACGATCGAGGTATTTGTCGGCCACGGGGTTGATTGCGGGTAGCATTATCCCCGACTTCGAGTACTTCATACGGCTGGAGAGCGTGAGCAACCACAGCCACACCATTGCGGGTATCTTCTACTTCGATCTGCCCCTCGCTGTGCTGGTTTCGTTGCTGTTTCACGTGCTCGTAAAGAAACCCCTTATCGACAACCTTCCTTATTTCTTCAGGGTTCGTTTCCAGGGTATGCGCAATTTTGATTTCCCTTCTTACCTCGGGCGTTATTGGTTCAACTTTATAGTAGCGGTGCTCCTTGGCACTGCCTCGCATATTTTGTGGGACGACCTCACGCACGCGCACACGGTGTCGGTCAATAACATCGACTGGTTGCAACAGACACTGCGCTTTGGCGAGATCGATAAGCCGATTTACAAATACCTTCTGCATGGCAGCACCATAGCAGGGCTGGCGGTGGTGCTTTTTTATATCGCGCTCATGCGCAAAGAAGTGATCGTGATCGGGAGGCCGTCGGCCGCCTACTGGATGATAGTGACCGGCATATCGTCGGCGATCTTCTGGCTCCGGGTTCTTGAGGGATATCCTGCGCGGCTGCAGATGTACGCTGTGTCGAATATCATGGTTACTATTGTGAGCGCGTTTCTCTTTGGTGTGCTCACCACATCGACGCTGTATTCAATTTTCAAAAGGCCTCAGGAAACCTAGATGTCGGCCTTCTTCAGTTTGTAAAACGACACATAGTTGAAGATGAACGTCCATACCAGCGCAATGGCCACCGAAGTCATGCTCACGTAGTCCTGAATTTCCTGGAAGGCGTATCGCGCAAGCGGCATCGGCACCAGGTTCGAGATCGACTCCATCGGAAAATAAGGCTTGATCCACTCCACATAGTTGTCGATGTTTTCCTTGATGATCGCTTCCAGCATGTGCGACAGCAGCAGCAGTACGATGGTGAGGCCGGCTCGCTGAATGAGTATGCCAAGCATGAGCGTGTAGGAAAGGAAAGCAAATATTTCGAGGAAATAGGCCGGAAGAAACTGCATGTCCACGAACACATACGACCAGTTGATTTCGGGTGTGTAGATAAACCCGGTGAGGAGGGCGATCAGGAAGATCATGACCATGCTCATGAGACTGAGCAGCGCGTTGGTGTAGATCTTTGACTGCAGAAACTCCCAGCGGCTCAGCCCGTCGATGATGTTCTGGCGCACGGTGCGATAACTGTATTCGTTGGTAATGGATACCACCACCATAATGGCCAGCACAATTTTGAAGAAGCCGCTGAACCAGATGAGGTTCTGCCACACGTCGGGAAAGTGGTAAATGGGAATTCGCTGAATGTTCAGTTCCGATCCAAAATTCTCAAACGTGCGGGCAAGCCATTTCAGAAACTCCATACCGCTGGCGGTGGTGAAGCCGAGCGTGATGAAGTAGAGCCCGCACACCACCCAGAAGGTGCGGTAGCTGGTCATCTTTTTTAGGTCAATCTTAAGCAACTGTAAAATGGTCATGTGCTTGTGTCGTGTGGTGAGATTTAAGAGCCGGCCAGTATTTCGAGGAATTGCTTTTCGAGGCTTTTCTTCTTGGTAACGAGGTGAGAAGCCACGAGGCCCTGATCGAACAAAAATTTATTGAGATCGTCGCTGTGAAAGCCCTCCTTCAGCGTCACCTCGTAGCGGGTGTTGTCGCGCTGCATCGACCCCATGCCAGGAAAATTCTGGAGCGCGCTTGCCAGGCTGTCACCTGTTGCGCCCACTTCTACAATTTCCGCGCCCTTGCCTACATCATCCACGGGGCCCGTGTGCACCATCGTACCTTTTTTGAGCACGGCAAAGTGGGAGCATACCTTTTGCACTTCGTCGAGCAAGTGACTGGCGAGAATGATGGTCTTGCCATCGTTTGCGATCCGTCGTATGATTTCACGAATTTCCGCGATACCCATCGGGTCCAGGCCGTTGGTGGGTTCGTCGAGTATGAGAATGGTGGGGTCGCTCACCAGCGCGGAGGCGATGGCGAGTCGCTGTTTCATACCCAGCGAATATGTTTTGTAGCGATCGTTTTGTCGGTCGCTCAGCTCCACGATGTCGAGCACCTTCGGGATGTTGTCGACCGGTGCGCCTTTTATCATGGCGTTCAGCTCCAGGTTCTTCTGTCCACTCAGGTACGGATAAAATATCGGGTGCTCGAGCACGGCGCCAATGCGCTTGCGCACGTGATGTGTGGGCGGCTCACCGAACCATGAGTATTCGCCAGCCGTCGGGTTTACCACGCCCATGAGCATGCCGAGCGTGGTTGTTTTGCCGCTGCCGTTGGGGCCGAGCATGCCAAACACCTGCCCTGCCATCACATCGAGCGTAAGGTTGTTCACAGCACGTAACCGGCCGAAGTTCTTCGACAGGTTGTTGATCGATAGTACTTTTTCCAAAAGAAGGAGATTTGTGTCAGATCAATTTATAAAGAAAATGCGGAACGGGCGAAGGATCAGTGATCATCTTTCTTGTCACCGTCATCGTCATCGTCGTCTTTGCGGGTGAAATCCTTCAGGCGCTTGCCTACATCGGTGCTTTCGTCGAGGGTGGAATAGAGTTTCGTTACTTTATCGAGTGCGATATGCCCCACGATGTCGAGCACATAGAGGTTGGCAGAGTCGTTCACGAGCACTATCATGCCCTTGGTCTTGCCGTTTTCTTCTTTCAACAGGATGTCGAAGTTCTTGCCCTGGTGCCGGCTGGTCATGATCTCTTCAAACGATTCGGCTTTGTAGTCGCCCACCAGCTTCGGGTAGTTGAACTCCTTTCCTTTGGTGATGAGCAGCAGCTTCATCTTTTCAATGTCTTTGATAAGCTCATCAAAGTCTTTGTCGTCTTTCTGATTGAGCATGCGCAGCGTGTTGTGGTAGAAGTAGAATGACATGGCTTCACCATACTGCTTGCCGAGCTTTTCGGTGGTGTTGCTTTGCGCGAATGTGGCGCCCAGACAAGCAAGCGCAACGACTATCGTGAGTAAAAATTTTTTAAGCATAAAACAGGAGGATTATAATTCGTTATACGCAACATGCTCAGGATTGTTGAGTAAAATTTTTGGATCGACGAATCCTTTTATTTCGATCGCCACAAACTCGCCACCATCTTCCACCAGCATCAGGTAGCGGTTGGTTGATTTTTATCGCCCTGCATGTAAAGGGTCACCAGGTCGCCGTGATCGCGTACAGAACCTACTTCTTCGAAGGCGTCTTTCAGCACAAACTTTTTAAATCCGTCAATAGTGAGTCCGTGTGCCCTGAACTCGGCCTGGGGCACCGTGATGACGCGAATCTGTTTCACATCGCGTATGGCCTTCACGTAGTAGTGTTCGCCGGCAATGCGCAACACACCGCGCGCAAGGAAACCGCTCACCCGAACGGAATATACTTCA
>JAAURZ010000359.1 GCA_012031955.1 Bacteroidia bacterium | reverse complement strand
ATCACGACGGTGTATCCCAACACGGGCGGCGACTTGTCTTTCAATAATTCCCACGTGCATACCGCGAGCTTTTTTCCATCGGGGCTGAAGCGCACCTGGTAAATTCCGCGCGTGAAGGGAGATGTGAATGTTTTTGTCGGCGCTCCGGTGGTAACATTCCAGCATTTTACTGTCTTGTCGGTGGAGCCTGACGCGAGTGTGCTGCCGTCGGGGCTGAAGGCCAGCGTGCTTACCTGGCCCTGGTGGCCTCGCAGCACGTGCACTTTTTCAAATGCAGGGTAGTGCCACAGCACAATGGTGCTGTCGGCCGAGCCGGTGGCCACCCACTGGCCGTCGTGGCTGAAGGCCACCGCCGCCACAGATGCGGTGTGGTGTACAATCGTTCTGGCGCTGCGGTCGGCTATCGCGCTCAGTATTTTCCATTCGAGCTGGCGCTCGCCGGCTTTCACGGCGTTCAGCACCTCCCGGGCTTCTGCTGTCTGGCCGAGTTGTATCAGTGCTTCCGCAGCCTGCATACGACTCAAGTATAACTCGCGCCCGGCGACCAGTGAAGGTGATGCATTTTTCTTTTGTGCGTGCACCGAAGCTGATGCAAGTACCATCAATGCCATCGGCAGAAGCCAGTTTAGTCGCATGAGTGTGCGGTTTTTCTGTAAGATACACATAAGCGCCTTTACCCCGCGGTGTCGTAGGCCTGCTTCAACCATTGCAACACTTCTTTGTCAATCTCCTTTTCCTCTTCAATTTTCACGCGGTGGGTACACATTGCGCTGAAGCTGCCCGATGCTTCGAGCCTGCCTGCAACTGCCACACCCTTGAGGTTCAACCCGATGTCGAGCCGTGTTTTTGTTGACGGTTGGATGAGGGCAAATTGCTTTTTTCGCCTCACACTCACGTACCCTTTCTTGGGAGCCAATTCAATGTCGCCGCCAAATTTGGAAATGCCGGCGACCAACTTGTCGTAGATTGGTTTCAGGTTTTCCTTTCCACTATACTGCTGGCCTACCAGGTCTTCGCCCTCGGCGATAGCCGATCCGGCGTCACTTCCTTTCGCCCGATGCGCTACGAGATTGGCATAGCCGTGCGTGAGCCCGTGTTTTTCCTTCAGCAACTTCAGCACATCGCCGTGTTTTCCAACTTGCTTTTCCTGACTATGTCCAGCCATTCGGAGAATTTTTTACCGGTTTTTTCTTCCAGGTTTTTTATCATCGTGTCTTCCATGCTTGTCAGTTTGATTTTTGTTTCGCGAAAATTTTCGAGATACTTTTTTATGTCGATCACCACAGTTGGCCAGGCTGTCTTCACCGCTTCGTAGTACCAATCCCAATCGCCGCCCTGCTGGTAGCCCGACTGTGTAACACTGAGCACCGAGGCATCGCGCTGTGCGTCTACTTCTACAATGAGTGTCATGGGGCCAAGGATGGACCGTTGCGCACACACATAGACTACATTTTCAATGCTCAGCCGGCGCGCCGGCAGGTACTCTGCAATGGTTCCGGAGAACACGTAGCCGATGCCCTCCCGGCTTACCTGCCATGCCAGGGCGTAAATGCCGCCGTGTGCAAGCTCGATGAGCGACCGCTCTACGCCCCACCACTTTTCAAGGTGCCTTGCCTCTGTGAAAGCCTGGATGACAAGCGCGGGCGGCACGGCGACAAGCACGGTGGCCTGAACGTCTCGCATGTTTTTTACTGCCACGCGCCGATGATTATGCCCATTACTGTGAGCGCCACCACGCTGTATCCCGCGTTGATCAGAAACAATTTGAACGACTTACGTTCAAACAAATAATGAGTTCCCACGAAAGTGGCCACCCAGCCGAAGCCGGTGAAGAAACCGTACATGGCGCCCATACCCACCCCCATGTTGGGACCGAGGAACATCGCGAGGTTGATCGACGCGATAAAGCCGAGTACGAGCGCAAGGCCGAAAATTTTTACCATGTTGCCTTTTTTAAGAAATTCTTCGGTGAAGCCGTTCTCGCGCATCCAGGCTTTGCCGAATAATGCGGGCGAGTACCAGATGCCGCCGATGAGAAAAGTGGAAAGGGTTGATACGATAATTGCCCAATAGTTAAGATAAGAAGGATCCATAGTTAGCCATGTTTAAGATTGCGTTTATGTGAATTGAATTTGCCAATTTTAACCTTACAAAACCAGTGGCTGAGACCGAACCGGAAAAAAAGACAGCCGAAGCGGAAAAGGGTAATGAACGAAGGTGTACAATTGAACGACAACAAAATCAGGCTGATCGGCATTCCGTTCCTCGGCGTCGCCGTTCCTTTGGTATCGGGGCTTTTCGGCAGCCTTTCTTTTGGCGACCTCGCTTACTGGCTTGGCTTTCCTTACTTTGTCGGGCTCGCCGCCATGATATGGCAGGGCAACCGGTACCTGCTTTTTCGCACGCGAAAACGCTTTACGTGGTTCGACAAGCCGATAGAAAAACTTGTTTTACTCCTGCTCAACAATGTGTTTTACACTACGCCGCTTACTATCGCGTGGTTGTGCATGTGGTACCGGTGGGCCGGTTTCGGCGGCACCAACTGGGAGGTGGTGCTGGTAGTGGCGCTCATCAATGTGATATGCGTGTTGTTTGTGACGCATGTTTATGAAACGGTCTTCCTTGTGAGGGAACAGGAGAGCGAACTGGTGCGCAACGAGCAACTCCAGCGCGCTAAAGCCGAGGCTGAACTGGAAGCACTCAAGAACCAGATAGACCCGCACTTCATGTTCAACTCGCTCAACAGCCTTTCGTACCTGATAAAAAAAGATCAGGGCAAGGCGACGCTCTTTACGGAAAACCTTGCTGAAGTGTATCGCTACATTCTTACCCAAAAGGACCAAACGCTTGTGCTGCTGGAAGATGAATTTAATTTTGTGAACAAGTACACAGAATTACTGGAACTGCGTTTTGGCCACGCATTGATCATACGAAAGCATTTTAACGGTGCCACCGAAAAAGCTTTTTTGCTGCCGCCGATATCTGCCTTTGTGGCCATGGAGAACATCGTGAAGCACAATGAAATTTCGGACCGCAAACCGCTAACGGTGGACCTCCATGTGACTGACGGGCACCTGACGATCTCCAACGAGATAAGACCGAAACGTTCGCTGCAGCACTCGTCGCGCATCGGTCTGAAGAATCTCGACGAACGTTTTAAGATTCTCACCGGCAAGGGGGTGGACACCACCAACGACGACGGCTGCTTCACTGTGAAGCTCCCGCTAATACCAATTAAAAACTACTGACGGCGATGACGATTTTGATTATTGAAGACGAACTGCTGGCACAAGCCAAACTGGAGAGCATGCTGCTACAAATGGATTCGCGAAACATGGTGGTGGGCAAGGTGGGTAGCGTGAAAGACACGCTTCAGTGGCTGCGGATCCATCCACTGCCGGATGTGGCCTTTGTGGACATACAGCTTTCGGATGATCATTCGTTCGAGATATTCCGCCAGTTTCCCGTGCGCTTCCCGGTGGTGTTCACGACGGCGTACGATAAATACCTGCTGGAAAGCTTTGAGTTTAATTCTATCGACTACCTGCTGAAGCCGGTAACAGAAGAAAAGCTGCAACGCTCCATGGACAAGCTGCGAAATCTTGAACGGCACTTTTTGGAAGGGAATATCCACCGGATGATCGAGCAGGTGACGCTGGCGAGCCGGAAGCCGCGCCTGATCGCCAAGAAGGGAACGGAGTTCGTGGCGCTTACGCTCGACGAGATCGCCTATTTCTTCACCGAACACAAGATTGTTTTTGTGAAAGACTTTTCGGGCCGCCAACTTATCGTTGACCAAAACCTTGCGGAGCTTGAGACCACGCTGGACAAGAAATTCTTCTTTCGTGTGAACAGGAAGTTCATCTGCAACCTGCGGGCCATCGAAAAGTTCAGGCCCGACAATGGAAAGATCAAACTCTTTGTGAGGCCTGAAACGACGGAAGAAATTTATGTGAGCAAGGAAACGGCGCCGCTGTTCCGCGAGTGGATAAGCGGGCGGTAGCTAGTCATCTTCAGCCAGTGGCCGCTTCTTTATCATACCTCCCTTGATGTCGTTCACGCTGTTCTCAACCACGAAGGCGTGCTCGTCTATCTTGGC
>JAAURZ010000358.1 GCA_012031955.1 Bacteroidia bacterium | reverse complement strand
TTCAATGGATTTTTCAAGAACGTAATTCACCTACCTGCTATTCGAAGGGCAGCCCATCGGCATTGAGACTGACCTGAAGTCCAACTTTCTTGATCTCGACCAACTGTTTGCCATCGGCTTTGGAAAGTCGGACACCAAAGGCAGCAAAACAGAGTATGAGTTTTCGCTTTCGCAAAACATTTACCTCAACTTCAATTGCGACGTGAAGGCATTGCGCTACAAACGTTTTCGCGCCACCAACGTGCAGGGTGACTTGCTTGTGAAAAATGAGGTGGCCGTATCGCGGGGCCTGTCGCTGAAAACGATGGGCGGAGGCATCACGCTGTCTGGCATCGTGGACGCCAAGAACAGAAAAGCGATCGACTTGCTAACCACAGCGCGACTAGACGGTATCCACCTCGACAGTGTTTTTTATGTTTTCGAGAACTTCGATCAGTCGTTCATCCAGGACAAACACCTGAAGGGGAAGACCTACGCTGAGGTGAACCTCGAAGCCACGCTCAAGCCCAACCTGCGACTGTTTCCTGAAACGCTCATCGCCGACATCGGCCTCAGCATCCAGAAGGGTGAACTGAACAACTTTGAGCCGCTGAAAAAACTCGAACGCTACCTCGACGATGAAGGCCTCAACCACGTGAAATTCTCAGACCTGCGCAACGACATCCACATCGAAAACAAGACCATCTATATCCCGCAGATGGAAGTGCGCACCAACGTGACGGACCTGAAGATAAGCGGCACGCATACATTCGACCAGCAAATAGACTACCGCGTAGTAACGCCGCTGCGAAATCGCAAAAAGACAAGCGACCGCGAGGCCGAAGAGGCGATCGAAGACGACGGCACCGGCCAACCAAAATTATTTTTGAAGATAGTGGGCACCACCGATAATTACCGTGTTGTTTACGACACCGAATCGGTGAAAAAGAAGATCATAAGTGATCTCAAAAAAGAGGTGCAAGACTTGAGAGACGCTTTCAAAAATAAGGGTAAAAAGAAGAAGAAAGAACTGGAGCTTCAGAAGGACGAATATTTTGAATGGGAGGCTACGCCGCCAGACTCTACACGTCAAATACCCGGCTCCGCTAATCCAGTGCCGCTCTGAAAAATTGTTCATGGGCATTGCGCTCTTGTAGGCCGTTATCACCTTTTTTAAAAATTGTTTGTCCTTCACCTCGGTGTCTTTGAACTCATGCGTTACAATGAAGCTCTTTAATTTAATCCACTCGATGTAGGCGTGCTCTTTCGAATAGCCCTTGGGCATAGTCTTGAGTTTATCGCCGTCCCAGAAGTCGTCGAAGTAAGCGCGAAAGCTTTTCGCCATCATTAGCTTGTCGAGTTGTTTGCCATTGTAATCGATTTCCTGGCGCACTTTGGCAAGCACGTCGGGTTCGGGCATGTAGAGACCGGCGCCGATAAACGACTTGTTGCCGGGTTCGATGTGAAGGTAGTAGCCGGGCCTTCCGAGGCCTTTGCCGGTGGCGGAGAATGCAGCACCCATGTTCGTTTTATATGGACGCTTGTCTTTGCTGAATCGCACGTCGCGGTATATCCTGAATATGAGTTTCTTCGGCTCAAGGCCGGAAAGGGTCGGGTCGATTTTTAGCATGTCGTCGAACAAGCGCGTCACGATTTCTTCAAACGCAGTTTTGACGTCGAGATACTTTTGTTTGTTTTTGTCGAACCAAGCCTTGTCGTTGTGTTTGGCAAGTTCTTTCAGAAAGTTGAGAACGATGTTAAAGTCCATTGTCGTGCGAAAAAAATCAATTCATAATACTTCTGCTACCGTTTCGAGGCCAATGCCCCTGGATGCCTTTACGAGTATTGTCGCCTGGCGGATTGGCTTGGCGGCAAGATTTTTTATTAATTCTTCCTTGGTCTCAAAGTAGTGCGCGGCGGGCAGCGCGTGTGTAGCCGCGCGCATCAGGCTTCCCACCAGGTAGGTCTCGATGGCAGGGTGCATGGCTAACAGTTCGCCCAGTGCGCGGTGTTCCGTCTCGGCTTCACCTTCCAGTTCGAACATGTCGCCGAGGATGGCCACTTTTTTCGGTGCCTGCATTGCCGCGAGGTTTTCGATGGCCACTTTCATGGAACTCGGGTTGGCGTTGTATGCGTCGAGTATAATGCGATTCGTTCCTTTGTCCACCACCTGCGAGCGCATATTGCCGGGCACATAGCCGGCCACGGCGGCGTTCGCCTTCTGTGCATCCACCTGAAAGTATTTGCCGATGCACAACGCCGTGACGATGTTCTCAAAATTATATCGTCCGATAAGGTGGGTTTGCAGGGTGTCGCCGTCTTCGGTCTTTATTTTCACAAACGGATCGGCCTCCACCAGCTCGCACGCATAATAGTCGCCGGCGGCGGGATAAAATACCGGGTGCGAAAAACGTTTGGCCATGTTGGCCAGTATCTCATTTTCCGAGTTGATGAATACCACACCGCCATGGGTGATAAGATGTTGATAGAGTTCGGACTTTCCACGGACAATATTTTCAAAACCGCCAAATGTGCCGACATGCGCTTTGCCGATATTGGTAATGAAGCCGTGGGTAGGGTTGGCGATGCTGCAGAGCAAGGCGATTTTCGCCGACGTGGTTAGCACCCATCTCTATGATGGCCACTTCCACATCTTTGTGAATGGCGAGCAGCGTTAGGGGCACGCCGATGTGGTTGTTGAGGTTGCCTTTGGTGCAGGCCGTTTTGAATTTTTTGGAAAGCACCGCGTTGAGCAGTTCCTTGCTTGTCGTTTTTCCGTTGGAGCCCGTCAGTCCGATCACGGGAATGGCAAGCTGGTGGCGATGGTAGCGTGCAAGGTCCTGCAATGCGATGAGTGTATCTTGCACGAGGATGTATCGATCATTCTTCACGACCGACGGGTCGCTCACTACCACGCAGCTTGCACCAGCCTGCAGTGCGTCGGCGGCAAACTGATTCGCGTCGAAACGGTCGCCCTTCAACGCAAAAAAAACCGACCCCGCGGCAATGCTTCTCGTGTCTGTGCTGACGGCCTGCCCGGCGTCGAGGTATTTTTGGTAGAGCCCGGAGATTTCCATGATGCATCAGGTCTTTACAAAAGAATCTAGATTATCTTGCGTGGAAAGATAACACGTTGGCTGGGGCCACCGTTACGAATTACAGAATTATTTTGATGGGAAGGCTTGTAACCTGGTTCGTATGCTTACTTCCGCTGCACGTGTTCGCGCAGTTCACTTATACCTTTGATCAAAGTGTGCCTGTAACCAGCGACGACGACACGCCGCTCTCATTGCCCTGGGCCGGAGGCTTGAATGCCGCACAGTACAACGCCCTGGATATTGACGGCGACGGCGACAACGACCTGGTCCTCTTCGACCGCATGGCCAACAAGGTGATTACCTATGTGAACACCAACAACCAGTACCTGTACGCGCCTGAATTCGAAGCCCTGTTTCCCGGCGATATCACCAATTGGATTCTCTTGCGCGATTTTAACTGCGACGGCAGGAAGGACATCTTCACCGGCGACGTGCTGGGTATAAAAGTATACACCAACGAAACACAACCCGGTGGCACCCTCACCTGGAAGCGCTTCCGCTTCTACGTCGGGCCGGGCCTTACCAAAAGTGACGTGTTGCTCACGAAAGGCTTTTCAGGAAAAATAAATTTACAATTACAGTTCGACGACCTTCCTTCCATTGCAGACATAGACGGAGATGGCGACCTCGACATTCTCAACGTGAAGTTTACCGGGACGGGATCCGTCGAGTTCCACCAGAACTTCAGCCAGGAACGTTACGGACGCTGCGATTCACTCGACTTTGAACGCATTACACAAAATTATGGCGGCATCACCGAGTGTGAGTGCGGCGTGTTTGCTTTCAACAGCAATAGTTGCACCGAGCCGGGTGGCGGACGGGTCGAGCACGCAGGCGGCAAAGCGCTGCTGTCTATCGACGTCGACAATGATCAGAACATGGACCTTGTTTTTTCGGAGGCGTCGTGCACACGGCTGTTCCTGTTTCATAATGAAGGCACATCCGCCAACCCGGTGTTTACGTCAGCCCAGGATTTTCCAGTTACCGATCCCGTCAACTTTCTGTTGTTTCCCGCAGCGTACTATA
>JAAURZ010000357.1 GCA_012031955.1 Bacteroidia bacterium | reverse complement strand
GGACAGTGAAGCGCTAATGTGTTGACTAAATGAATGACCTTGACTATTTTGATTTGATTTGATTTGATAAGGGTGTGATGGCCACTATAAAATTGCGGGCCGAGAAGCGCAGAGTCCCCGAAGCGGGAGACTCTGCGGAGATGGGAGTCAAAAAAAGGATTGAGTGAAGGGGTAAGCTCCCCAGAACAAAGTGCTTTATATTTACGCTCATGAAACAATGGCACAGCATTTCATCAACAAAAATGCCGCGATTTCATTCTTCCATTAAAAGGGCATTGTTAAAAAAATGAGGTTTACTTACTACGGCCATTCATGCTTTGCTGTCGACATTGAGGGACAGCACTTGCTGTTCGATCCTTTCATTACACCGAACGAGCTTGCCAGCGCCATTGACATCAACAAGATCAAGGCAGACTTCATCCTGGTGTCGCACGGCCATGCCGATCACATCGCAGACTGCGTGAGCATCGCGAAGCGCACTGGCGCCATGGTGATTTGCAGTTGGGAAATTTACGAATGGCTGGGCAAACAAGGCATCGCCAACATTCACCCGATGAATACGGGAGGCAAGTGGAATTTCGGCGCCTTCGCTGTAAAGTGCGTGGTGGCACAACACTCCAGCGGCCTGCCCGACGGAAGCTATGGCGGCAACCCGATGGGATTTATTGTGACGAGCAACGACAAGAACTTTTACTACAGCGGCGACACGGCACTCACGCTGGACATGCAGCTTGTGCCCAGGTGGGCCCGCCTCGACTTTGCCGTGCTGCCAATAGGAGATAATTTTACAATGGACGCCACAGACGCTGCGGAGTGCGCGCGTATGATCAAATGCCCCAACATTATCGGCGTCCATTACGACACTTTTGGCTTCATCAAGATCAACCACGAGGAAGCGGAAATTATTTTCGAAAAAGCCGACGCGCACCTGCAACTCGTTCCAATCGGCGAAACCGTGGAGCTGTAGCGGCTGCACCACGGGATAAGCGGTATGGATCAGCCGGTGTAAAATTCCGAACTTAGTGTGCCCTGTCAGCCTGGATACACATACCGTATGCTGCCCCGGCGGGTGAGAAAAACTGAAACTGTCTCTTTTTTATCAAAACAAATTTCAAAACTTCATGAAGGCAACAACCGCTTTGCTGATGTGCGTAGTCATGGCTGTCACTATGCACGAGCAACCACAGTCGTCGCAGAACCAGGAGATCGTGTTCCGGAATGTGAATGTGATACCGATGGACCGCGAGGTGGTTTTGAAAAACCAGAACGTGGTGGTGAAGGACGGAAAGATTGTTGCGTTGGGCGATGCAAGCAAGGTAAAATTTTCTAAGGCTGCGATCGTGGTCGACGGCACCGGTAAGTATCTGATGCCCGGCCTTGCCGAGATGCATGCGCACGTGCCTCCTGTCGACGACAAGGAGCCGATGAAGCCGGTATTGAAACTGTATCTCTACAATGGCATCACTACCATACGCGGCATGCTTGGCCACCCGCGACATATTGAACTCCGCGAAAAGATCAACAGCGGTGAAGTGGTGGGCCCGCATTTTTATACCACGGGTCCTTCTTTCAACGGCTTCAGCGTGAAAACCCCGGAGGCGGGAGCAGCCATGGTGCGCGAGCAAAAGCAGATGGGATACGATTTTCTTAAACTGCATCCGGGACTCACCAAAGACAACTTTGCCGCAATTGCCGCTGCGGCACATGAGGTTGGGATTCCATTTGCCGGACATGTCTCGTTTGGTGTGGGTGTATGGCGCGCCATCGAGGCGGGCTACTCGTCTATTGATCACCTCGACGGCTTCATCGAATCGCTGGTTCCCGGAATCGATACGATGGTGGAACAGCAGACCGGGTTGTTCGGAATTTATGTGGCACACCGCGCGGATGAGTCTCGCATTCCAAAGTTGACGAAGGCACTGAAGGAGAAAAATATCTGGGTGGTTCCCACGCAGGCCCTCGCCGAACGTTGGGAAAGTCCGCAGCCTGCGGCTGTGTTTTTGTCGGATCCGGAAATGAAATACATGGATCAGAAAACGCTGGATGCGTGGGAAGAGAGCAAAAGAAATTTCATGGCCAACGCTTCCTTCAGCGCCGACAAGTCGACGCAGTTTGTTATGCTGCGCCGGCGGCTCATCAAGGCGTGCCAGGACGCAGGCGTCGGCCTGCTGCTCGGCTCCGATGCACCGCAGGTGTTCAACGTGCCGGGCTTCTCGGCACACCGCGAATTACAGTACCTGGTGGGTTGCGGCCTTACCCCCTACCAAGCACTGCGCACAGGCACGGTGAACGTGGGCGCTTATCTCAACAAGCCGACACAGGGTGTGATAAAAGCCGGGAACGTGGCCGACCTCATTCTGCTTGCCGCCAACCCGCTTGACAATGTTTCGAACACGACAAAATTGAAGGCGTGATGATCGGGACGTCGTGGATGCCTAAAGCGTATCTTGATGCCGAGCTGAAAAAACTTGAACAACGTTAAAATTTCCGTCACAGGTAACGCGATTGTGATGGATGGTGCTGACATGTGGAGGAGATTGAATTAGATTTATACAGCTAAACCTCAATAGTCATGAACAAGCGAATCCTCGCGTGCTTTGCGCTAACCACTATCATAGCAAGCGGCCTCCAGGCTCAGTCAACCCAAAAGCCACCATTACACGGAAAAAACTGGATGGCTATAACCGGCAAGCCATTGGCCGCCACTGCCGGCGCCATGACTTTTCAGAAAGGCGGCAACGCGGTAGACGCGGCGTGCGCGATGCTGGCCGCTACTTGCACAATGTGGGACGTGCTGAGTTGGGGCGGAGAAACGCAGGCGCTGATCTACAATCCAAAAACCGGAAAGGTGATCGGCATCAACGCATTGGGCGTGGCCCCTACTGGAGCTACCGCGCAGTTTTTCAAAGACAAGGGCATGAAGTTTCCACCCGAGTACGGCCCGCTCGCTGCAGTATCACCGGGCACACCGGGCGGACTGTGCACGATGCTGGCCGAATATGGTACCATGAGTTTGAAGGAAGTGCTTGGACCTGCGATGGAACTTGCGGCGGGATATCCGATGGAAGCACAAACAGCCAACTCAATCGAGAGACAAAAAGAACGCATCAAGCAGTGGCCTTATTCGAAGCAGGTGTTCCTGCCTCACCTTGGCGAGTCGCGCGAGGCGCCCGAGGCTGGAGAAATTTTCAAGCAACCTGATTTGCTTGCTACGCTCACTAAAATGGTGGAGGCCGAACAACAGGCACTCAAGAAGGGCAAGAACAGGAAGGAAGCGATTTACGCCGCGATGGATCGCTTTTACAAAGGCGACATCGCCAAGGAATTTGTGCGCGGCAGTCGTGAGCAAGGGGGCTTGTTTACGGAAGCGGACCTGGCCAACTGGAAGGTGTTGATTGAGGAGCCGCTGGTTGTGAATTACAAAGGTATAGATGTGTACAAGCTGTCGCAGTGGACGCAGGGCCCGGTGATGCAGCAGGCACTGAACATCCTGGAGAACTTCGATTTGAAGACGATGGGCTACAATTCGTCGCAGTACATTCATGTGCTGTACCAGGCGATGAACGAGGCGTTTGCCGATCGCGACTTCTACTATGGCGATCCGTATTTCGAGCCGGAGGAACCAATGAAGGGATTGTTGTCGAAGGAGTACGCGAAGGAACGTGCAAAGCAAATCAACCTGAAGCACAACGACGCGAAGGTAGCGCCGGGCGATCCTTACCCGTATGAGAACAAGAAGAATCCATATTTGGATTACATAAAAGACTGGGGGCAGGCAAGTTCATTTTCTCCGGCGTCGTCGCTGAATGATTTAATTACAGATGCTTATGAAGACCAGTTTCGCCTGGGTACCACGTCGGTGGAAGCCGCTGACAAGGAAGGATGGGTAGTTTCGATTACACCGAGTGGTGGTTGGGTGCCGGCGTGCATTGCCGGTAAAACCGGTGTGGGCATGAGCCAGCGCCTGCAGAGTTTTTGTTTTGGATGCAGCGCTCAATCCCTTTAATGTTATACAACCCGGCAAAAGGCCACGTGTAACATTAACACCCACACTTGCTATGAAAGAGGGCAAACCCTTTTTAAGTTTTGCTGTGCAGGGCGGCGACACAC
>JAAURZ010000356.1 GCA_012031955.1 Bacteroidia bacterium | reverse complement strand
ATGTACGCCATTCAAATTCGACCCAATTCAAAAAAATTATTATGAAAGTAAAATTATACTTATTCCTGTTCGTCATCTGCCTCGCATTTGCCAGCCAACAAGCGCTTGCCCAAGGCTGCGTGGCGGTGAAAGATATGTCGGCGTGCCCGTTCTCGCTCGACAGCACCCAGTCGCACAAGTGGCAGTTCTCCATGAACTACCGGTATTTCAAAAGCTTCAAGCACTATCGCGGCTCTCACGAAGAGAAAGAACGTGTAGAAAACGGAACCGAAGTAATCAATCACGACAACTCGCTCATACTTGGTTTGTCGTACCAGCCCAGCCCGAGGTGGCAGGTAACGGTAGCGGTACCGCTCATCTACATCGACCGCTCTTCATTGTACGAACACTACGGCAACAACCCGAACACAAACCCGAGGTTTCACACGCAGGGCAAGGGCTTTGGCGACCTTCGCATTGCCGCTTACTATAATTGGATACGCACATCGAAGTTCAACCTGAACGCCGGGCTTGGACTAAAACTTCCTACAGGCAACTACCACGCGAAAGACTATTTCCACAAAAGAGGCTCCCAGGGACAGGACACCTTGGTGTATCGCTATGTCGACCAATCCATTCAGCTTGGCGATGGCGGGTTCGGCGTATTTGTCGACATCAACGCCACATTTCGATTAAGTCGACATTTCTCGTTGTATGGAAGTGGCTTCTATCTGTTCAATCCGAGAAATACGAATGGTGTAGTTCGCTCGGCGAATCTGACCAACAATCAAAACGGCGACCCCATTCCGGGATCAAATGAGTTTTCCGTACCCGACCAGTACCTGGTCCGCGCCGGTGCAACGTTTATCTACAAGAAACTGCAAGTGTCGCTCGGCGGTCGCATGGAATGTATCCCTGTGTATGACCTCATTGGTGGCGAAGATGGATTCCGCAGGCCAGGTTATATTATTTCGGCGGAACCTTCTGTGCTCTACGCTTTCGGCCAGCACCTGGTCGGACTGAATGTACCGGTGGCGCTGGTGCGCAACCGCACACGCAGCTACATCGACATTCAACGCGGTGTCGACAACGAGAACAAACCGTATCACGGCGATGCTGCTTTCGCCAATTACCTTGTGGCTTTAACCTACGCTTTCAAGTTTTAGTGGGAGCGCAAAAATGAAAAAAGCGAATCAACCTCGGGTTGGTTCGCTTTTTCAGTTTACAGGTGACGACCTTTTATGCCACTTCCGGAATGTCCAGCAACACAGTTGTGCCGTGGCCTTCTTTGGAGGTGATGTTGATGGAGCCGTTGAGTTTATCTATCGCTTCCTTCACTATGTACAAGCCCAGCCCGGACCCGGCGCCATCGTCGGTGGCGCGATAAAACATCTTGTACACGTTGCTCAAGTGCTCCTGGGCAATACCCTTGCCGTTGTCTTCGATAGACAACTGCACGCGTTTCTCCTTGATCTTTACGTCTACTTTAATGACGGGATCTTTTCCATTGCGATAGCGAATGGAATTTGAATGATGTTGTTCAGGATCACTTTCAATCTCCAGCGATCGCAGAAGAATGGCTTGTCCTGCTCCACATGCACCACCCGTTCCACGGATTGCCCGGTAGAGGTGGCGAATTTCAGTTGATTGAATGTTTCGTCTATTAGCGGTTCAAACAATATCTCCTCGCGGCGCACATCCAGGCGCGAGTTGCGCGATTGGTCGAGTATCTCTTTAATGAAGTGGTCCTGTTGCAACGCGCTTTTGTTGATCATCTCAAGGTACACATCCTTCATGGTAGCCTCCTTGTCTTTTGCGGGCGAGGTTGATCAAACCGAGCACCGATGCGATGGGAGCGCGCAAGTCGTGCGAAACACTGTACACGAAATTGTCCAGTTCCGTATTGCGTTTGGTAAGCTCTGAGTTTGTTGCCTTCAGTTTCTCTTCGGCCTTGCGGCGTGTCTGCACTTCGTCATTGAGGGCACGTGTGCGGTCTTGCACCATCTGTTCGAGGTTTTCATTGAACTGCTGAAGCTTGAGCTGTACCGACGTACGCTCCTTCACGGTAGCTGAAAGAATGATGGTGGAAATGCTGATTACACCGAGAAATATCTGCAACAGTAGCATGGAACTGTATGGCTCATTCAAAACAAACGGGCCGGTCTGCTGCACCGTAAGAAAGATAGCCGTAAGTGAAGCAGCCAGCACACCGGTAATGGCCACGATCAATTCGAACCTGAATGCGAGCCACAAAAGGAAAGGCAGAATCAGGAACGGCACGGCGTGTTCCATGGTGTGCGTGAGGTAGTCGACGCGCAGCAGCATGTAGATGCCAACCGAGCACAAGACAAAAATTCCGATCTCGATGGCTTTCTCCTGCGAAAAACGGATTGTAATCCGTCGCGAGACCGAAAGTATAAACGGGGTGAACAGAAGAATACCTACCACGTTGCCAACCCACCAAGAGAATCCGTTGCGTATAATTTCCTGCGAGGTGATAACGGCGTTGAGGTAGAGGCTCAGCGTACCCAGCGCTGCTCCCACAAGGCACATGCACAGCGTTACAAACAGGAAGCGAAAGGCATTTTTGGTCGACTGAAAAGGAAAGTCGTCTTTGATCCAGCGTTTAACGAGCGAGTTGCCGACTACGGCCTCAAGCGTGTGTCCTAGCGAGATGATGCTGGAGATGGCAATGATGGATTGCGCAGGTAATCCGGGGCTGTTCCAATACGCCATCACGTTGGCAACGAGGGCGCCGATGGTGATTCCCGGCCAACTAGACCTCCCCATTAAAATCAGGAGTGCGAAAGCAATCCCGGAGGGAGGCCAGGCCGGCAGGGCTGTTGTATTATCGAAGGCAAAAAAATAGCCCAGGCGCGCCGAAAAGTAGTAGAGTAGCGCGACCACAATAATCTTGAGGTCGAGGTTGTATTTAAGTATCGGTTTTATCTTCATTAAATAAACCTCTCATAATCAACACAATATAAATAGTTGAAATTAATTTCACCGAGTTTTATAGCCCAACGGGCAAGATCGGCCGTTATACAGTTCATTTCTTTCGATGAGTGGTCTCCCCAAAGTTCATTTCGACGCCGTAGGCCTGGTACATCACAATCCCCAGGTCGTCGGCTCGGCAAACCCAGCCGGTGATACACCGTGGGAATGCGCTTAATTGACAGCTTGGCGAGTAAAGTCACTTTCCCGCGGCCATTTCATCCGTCTGTGAACCCGATTTTCAAAATTGTCGGATGGAATGCATCCAGGCACAATTATCGTTTCAGCAGGACGGGTTTGCTCATGGACATTTCATCTCATTCCTTCTATATTCACAGCTTAATAACTTTTGCCATCACTCATGGACCTTACCCTTTTCTTTTCGCCCATCGACGAAGCCATCTACGAGAACATTCATTCGCCGTCGGCCCTGGTGAAGAGCATTCATTTGTTCGGCGAAAAAATGCCGGAATTTCGCGGCGCGCAGATGGCGATCTTCGGTGTACAGGAAACACGCGGCGCTGCCGGCAGTCAAACGGTGAATGCAGCAAGCGAGGTACGGAAAAAACTCTATCGCCTCAAGCGCGGCACGGGTACCTACAAGATCGTTGACCTGGGAAATCTCAAGCCTGGCATCGACCTGCAAGAAACGTATGTGCGCATCAGTGAAGTGTGTCGCATGCTGCTGGAAGAAAATGTACTGCCGGTGATCATCGGCGGGTCGCACGACCTTGATTATGGACAATACCTTGCGTACGAAACGCTCGATAAACTGGTGAGCCTGTTGAATGTCGATGCCTTCATAGATTTGGAGGACAAATCCGCAAGTGCCAACCAGCAGCACATACATCAAATCTTGCTGCACGAACCCAATTACTTGTTCAGCTACACGCACCTTGCGTACCAGAGTTATCTTATCGATCCGCTGTCCGTGAATATTTTGGAGAAGCTCTCGTTCGAGGCATTCCGCATCGGGCAAATGCGCACCAACCTTGCCGAAATGGAGCCGGCGATCCGCAACGCAGACATGCTCACGTTCGATATCACCGCCGTGAAATCGGCCGATGCCCCTGCAAATACCAACGCCCAACCTTTTGGACTCACCGGCGAAGAGGCCTGCCAACTGTGCTGGTATGCGGGCCAAAACGAAAAA
>JAAURZ010000355.1 GCA_012031955.1 Bacteroidia bacterium | reverse complement strand
CGTTGAGCGTGGCGGTAAACGCGGCCGGTATTGCTTTGCTTTCGGCAATGGCTTTTTGATACTGCGACCGGGGCAGCTCGAAACGTTTGTAGTCAAATTGAAGCGGCGCGCGGCGCTCGAAGTTTCCGGATTTTTTCAACGACGATGCGCTCGAGTTGAAACTGCCGATTGCAGATTGCAGTGTTCGCACCTGCCGCCATGTTTCGTTGATGAAACCGATGTAGTTGTCCAGACCCTGGTAAACCTGACTGGCGACTACTACCTTTGGGGTGTTAGCACAACCGGTCGGCGCGGTGTATCGTCGAATGGCCTCACTACTACCGGGGCCGATACCTGGGCGCTTCTGATTTCTACCATCGGCACATACTGCATCGCCTTCAAGCCATGGTATCCGTCGGAGCCGGTGTAGGTAAAGTAGTTGTTATAAAATGACACCAGCACGCCGTTGTAGTAGTTTACCAGGTAGTCGTACACCTGGTTGCTGTGCTGGTCGGATTTCTTTGCGTCTGTGTTGTAACCATTTAGCCCATTGCGTTTCGCTTCCAATATAGATGAGAGCCCTTCGGCGAAAGAGCTCAGCATGCTGCTGGCAGGATATTTTACCGCAGGCGATTTGCTCGCGAATGCTTTCACGCGTACGTCGGTGTCAAGGATTGCGGCTTCCAGTGCCGGCACCACCCAGCCGGTGTGTACTTCGTTGTGGAGGTTTACTTTCCATAGGTCGATGAATGCACGCTCCTTGTCGAGGGACTCGCGCATCATCGCATCTGCGGCGTGGTACGCGTTTGTGGCTACATAGGGCTGCAGTTTGCGGAACGCGCCGTGGAGTTCTTTGTCGAGGTTGCGTTGTGCTTCCACGTACGAGGCGAGCAAGGCCGGCAGGCTTTTGATATAATCCATTGCGCCATTGTAGTTGTCTTGCTTGTAGTCTTCCAGCTTGTGATAGGTATCCAGCGCCTTGCATAACTTGTCGATTGCATCGGCGGCCGCCTTGAGCGCGTTCAGCCTCGATTCAATTCCCGAGGCGTAGCTGCCCAGCGCCTTTGATTCGTCGTGTGATGTTTTCAGGTAGTACGCCTCCTGCTGCGTCGTGCACGCGTACCGCGTGTAGTAGTCGCGTTTGCCCTCGGCGGCACGCAACACGTGCGGGTAGTATTGGCGAATGCCGTTCACCACCGCCTCCACTTCCTGTGCCGACTGGTTGGCATAGTCGATGTAATTATTCAGGGCCTTTTGTTGTGCAGATGAAATTGTTTGCGCCATAGCATCACTTACCAGCAGCGCCAACAGGTACACCAGGTTTCGCATAGGGTTGTAGGTTGCGTGAACATATTTGACATGCTCGTGGTACGGTTATAAAAATTTTTCAGCAATGTGTTTCCAGTTGTTGAGCCGGGCGTACCCGTTGATATGCAGGTTGTGCGGGGCCGAAAACAGGAATGGCTCTCCCGAAAACGTGTCGAGGTTGTAGGGCAAGTCATCGATCATGTAGTCGCCATGCACTACGGCCTTGCTTCCGCAAAACACGATCTGCTTCCATTTCAGAAATTCAAAATGATGGTTGAGCCACGCCAGCTTCTCGGGCAGTGACTTGGGAAACTCAATAGCGGCCGACACGATAAACAGCTCGTATTTGTTGTTCAGTTCTTCCATCACTTGCCGACTGTCGGGGTTGGGTGCCATGGTCCGGAAAAAATTTTCGCGGAAGGGGAATTGGCGTACCACATCGTGGTGCCCGGGGAAACCCATTCCTTCGTCCTGGTTTTTGAGTTGCTCACGGTCGACGCGCACGCCGAACTCGCGGTGGTAGAATTCAATAAACTGTCCGGTGGCATCTGCCAGTACGTCGTCCATATCGACGATAAGTCTTTTCATTTGTTAATTATTGATTTTAATGGACACATGGCATGGGCTGGAATCATCGTGTAGTCGCGTGAAAATATGGGTCTTGGCGTTTCATAACGTTAGCACTTGACTTCTGATAATCACATATGGCGTCCATGCAAATCTATCACACGGTTGTCCTTTTTTCCAACGGACATTTCATGAAAACCCAGGTTATGCTTTGCGTATTTTTTACTAATTTATAACAAATACACAAAGGGCGCCTTATGGAGAATCGCAACAATATCGTGGTACTGCGTCGGTACGAACAGTTGATTGAGGCAAACATTGCCAAGACAAAACTGGATGCGTTTGGTGTGCCCTGCTTTCTTACAGAAGAACATGTGACCCATCTCATGAATCCCCTGCTTTCGGGAGGGATACGGCTCCACATTTTCGAGCAGGACCGGGAGGATGCCTTACAACTGGTAGGGGAAGCGCAACTTTTTGCGCACGAGGAAGACGGCCTGCTCACATGCAGCAAGTGCGGCTCGCGCAAAATACTCGGCCATGTTGGCGATTCGTTGCATAATATGATAGGGCAGGCGTGGTAAGCTTCATGCTCGGCTTCACCAAGCGGTACTACTGCCAGAGTTGTGGTAATGAATTTGAATAAAAATGTGAAATGTTTGCCGTCTCTAGTGGAATTCCGTATGGGCGTAGCTAATTTCGCCCTTTAAGATCGTATCATATGTCCAGGAAAATAATCGTCGGGGTAATGGGCCCCGGAGAAGGGGCCACTCCGGATGAAAACGAGTTAGCTTTTGAACTCGGCAAGAGCATTGCAAAAAACGGCTGGATCACGCTTACCGGCGGCCGCAGTTTTGGTGTGATGGACGCTGCCATGAAAGGCGCCGTAGATGCAGGCGGGCTTACAATCGGCATACTTCCCACCGACAACGACAAAGAGGCGTCGGAAAATGCCCTCATCCGCGTGGTGACAGGCCTGGGCAGTGGCCGCAACCTGATCAACGTGCTTTCCAGTCATATTGTGGTTGTGCTCGGCATGGCCGCCGGCACGGCTTCCGAAGTTGCGCTGGCGCTCAAATCGGGGCGCAAAGTGATTCTGCTGAACCAGGACGAGATCACTATCCGTTTCTTCAAGAACATTGGCGGCTACAAGGTTATGATCGCCACCTCCATCGACGAGGTGATTCGCCAGGTGAAGGACTACTTGTCTGTGCACAAGGGCGCCGTTGGTGAAATGGAGGAGTAGCCACCTTACCGGGCTGCCGCGCCATCCATCGTTTCGAAGAAATCGTCAAGGATTCCGTTCGCATCAAAATTTTCCCACACAATCATGTCGCGCTGATTGCCCGGTTGCTCAATCCATTGATCGTCGCGGAACATAGGTAGCGGAATATGTTTGCGCATGGCCCACTCCGGATTTTTGACTATCGCCACGGCGGCCATATCGAACAAGGCGCGCGCCGGCGGATCGCCGTAGTAGTT
This sequence comes from Bacteroidia bacterium, assembly GCA_012031955.1. The sequence goes on along the minus strand of JAAURZ010000355.1, from coordinate 792 downwards.
GATGTGATCAAAAAGGCTTATTGAATAATCGCCAAATCGATCGAACTCTTCCCCATGCCTGCCGGTAACGGGTTCGCCGGCTCGTGGTCCTTTGCCCTGCATCTTTTGGTGAATCAATTCCCTGGTCACGCGCACAGCATCGGTGCCGGTGGGCTCGCCGTAGCGCACCGTAACCGCCTCCAGTGTGATCGGTTGCTCCAGCAAGAACTGCAGCGCCCTCGTGTCGTTTTCCAGGTTGTACTCCCCGGGCCGCGGATAATTGGAGCCCAGCCAAACGAGCCTGATCTTGCCGGCAATGCCTGGATCCTTTTTCAGCGCAAGGGCCACGTTAGTCAGTTTTCCCACGGCGATAATAACCAGCGACTGCTTGTCGGCCCGGTTTGCTTTCTCTATAATGAAGTCCACCGCCTCATGGCCGTCGAAGTCAGGTTCGCCCAGGTGCGGTTCTATTTCGGCGTAACCCGAATCGGCACCCACCAGCACTGGCACGTCGCCTGTCATATTGCACAACGACACAATGCGTTTTGCCTCCGCAACATGGTTGGCAATGGCGCCGCCGCTGCGAGTCGCATTCACCGTGACACCGAGGGTGCGAAAGGAAGCGGGGTTGAATAGCAGGTAGGCAAGTGCGTGTTGATCGTCCACTTCGTTGTTCGCATCGGTATCGAAGATCACATCCATCCGATCTGACGTTTCGGTGTTGGGTGGTTCACAACCCAACACCAGCATGCTGGCAGCCACACCGAGTACAAACAAATATCTTTTCATCTGTTAATAATTGATTTTAATGGA
>JAAURZ010000354.1 GCA_012031955.1 Bacteroidia bacterium | reverse complement strand
GAGCGCTTGTCTGTCTCCGGTAAACTCCCCCAGATAGCCATAGGGATTAGTCTGGCTTGTACATTCGAGCCACACCGTATCCTGCTTCAATGGCACAGCTACTATGATGTGATTGAAATGGTTTTCGGCAAACATCGGATCTAATTTGGCGGGTTCTTCTCCAGCCTGCACCAGGCAATAGTATCCTTTTATTCCCGCCTCCTTTAACATCGCCACCGCATAGTTGGAGAGGGCCTTGCAGTCGCCATACCCGTTTTTATCGACAACACTTGCTTCAAATGGTTGCCAGCCACCTATTCCAAGTTGAATGCTCACATACCGGGTTTTGCCTTGAAGGTATTCATAGACTGCCTTTATTTGTCTTCATCGGACGTCAAGCTCTTTGTTAGGGTGCGCACTTTTGCCTTCGTTTCCTCAGGCAACTCGCTTCTCCCTTCATTGAGTGTTATTTGCCATTTCCCGTAATCTCGCCACGTACTCATGTCGCCGTCATAGCCATCGAATGAAAATTTCGAGGGCTCGGCCTTAATGTATGGTGTTAACTCATCCTCAGGAGGGCCGTGAGGCTCAAACTTAATTGGCTTAACATTTTCGAGCGTCCATTTCATCACTGTAAGGCCATCGGAAGTTTTTTCCGTCTGAGGCACTAAGTCAAGATTGATGAGCTTTAAACGGGGGGCAGCGTCGTTCCTGTACTCTATTTGATAGCTCCACTTTTCTACACTCACGTTTTCTTCCGCATATACATAAGAGCCACTCAAGTACATGGCCGACTTGTATTCCATTTCATACTCAATCTCTATCGTGTAGGGGTAAGTTGCCTGAGTAAGATCGAAATACTTCATCCTGTTGTCACTGTAAAGACTAAAACCGTCAAATTGACTTTGATCCGTAATTTCATTGTTCTTCAATTTTCGGATAACCTTGCCGGATGGGTCGTACACAGCCGCGTGCATCGAGACAATTTTCCGATGCTTATCGTAGCCTATTGCCGGTTTGGCGTATGACTTGCCTTTCCCGTTAAAGATCGTTGCCACCATTCTTACCTTTGAAAGAACTTTATCGGGGCTCAATACTTTACAAACGATCGCATCTTCCCGAACAACAACATTCGCTCCTTCTTTCAACTCTGCAGGAATGGCACTAACAGGGTACTTCGGTTCATCACCGACACCCGGCGTACTCAACGCCAGTGCTATAATCAATAGCAGACAATTCATGATCTATTGCTTTTTTAGTACGATTTGTTCGTTTTGCTTCGCCACTATCTGGCTAAAGAATTCCCTGAGATTTGGATACTCTACCTGGGAATACAAGCTGCTGTTGATGGTGAGGCTGGAAGTGAATGTGATGGTATTGCCCATCATAGTGAGATTATAAATATAGCGGCCGCTTTTGTCAGGCAGCATATACACTTTGCTAGTCGGCATTTCCTCGGCCATGTAGCCTCCGGGAATGGCAATTTTCGTGACTATCGTGACTTCGTAGGGTCTGCCAAAATCGACTGGATATTCCCGATTTTCCAACTTGAAAGGATTCTCGTCAATGCGCCCGGTTACAAACGGGTTGATGTAGATCACGTCGCCGGCCGTCGTTGCATGTTCACTGATTGTAAGTTCGTGCGACTCTTTGAAAGGTTGCTGTATGGCGTCCGTATTTTGAAAGGCTGTTTTTGTTAGTTCCCAGTTTTTCCCTTCGTGCACACCCTTAATGTAGTCGGCCTCCCCTTTGCTGAAGTACGTTTTCCGGCACGAGACCGCGTCGTAACCCATTCGTTCAAAATCGAGTTTGCCTTTCATCTCGCCGTCGGCGGAAAGTACAAGGTCGCTGGCTACGTATGTTCTTGTTTTTAGAGGGGACGACAAAGGCACCCACCTGCCGGCCTCTTTGCTAATGGCAAATCCCCTGCCGTTGAGGCAGCGCTCCGGCAGAACGCCGATCGGCAAGTACTTATCGCTGGCATCGAGGAGAACGCTACCCTCGCCGAGGCGGGCGAGGCAAACCACGTTGTTGAATTGGCTTGAGATCGGAATGTTTTCGCGAATGAAGCCGTGGTCTCTGGTACTGAGCACAACCGGCACTACGTCAAAACCTGCTTTTTCAAGCATTGAAGCAAGCAACAGGTTGATTTCTCCGGTGCTGCCTTTATGCGTGTCGAGCACTTTCCTGAGTGAATTCGAGGTGTAATAGGTAGTGCGTCCATCCCAAGTCACGTTGCTTTTCACATAGTGCACGATAGCAGCAATTTTGTCTTCCGGTGTGGAGGCGCCAGCAGTTGCATCCTCTGCTATCTTCTTGAGAAATCCATTGCCACGCACTTCGGTGCCGATGGATTCGCTCTCGTAGAAGGCTTTGTTTATTTGTTCCCACGTACCAAGCACCGGCTTAATCGGTTGGTTGGGCATTTTGGTGTATGCCAGTTCAAAATTGATTTTCGATACATAGTCGCGGTATGTGGTAATGTAGGGCTCCGAAACGAAAGCGGGCACATCCTTGGCGACCCAGCGGTAGCGATCTTCCGTGAAGTCTATCTTGTCGGAATAAAAAGAGCCGGTACCACTGAATGATGACGAGCGCGTGCTTCCCGTTAGGGTGATAGACGAAGGCGCTGTCTCATGCTCGTTAACCGCCAGCGTGAAGTATCCCTGCATGTATCTGTCGTAGTGGAAATACTCAGGTGTGCGAACGCGATACTCTGAAAACACTGTTGGTATTTCATCTTGAAAAGTCCAGTCGCGCATTTCCCAAAAGAAGTCGGAATATATTTTATAAGAAACCTCTACTACCGATCCTTCCTTCACATTTGGCATCGTGAACTTGACCAGCGTAAGGTTTTTACTCACTTCTTCTTCAAACACGCCGTCGTTCTTTAATTTTGTCTCTTCCACTTTCCCGTTGGTCACGTTGTAAGTGATGCCCTTCAGGTTTGTCACCTTCTCTTTGTCGGATCCATCGATATAAACCGGCACCTCGAAATCCGCCCACTCATATCCATCCCTCTTCAATATTTTGATCCGCGTGATTCGCGAAAACTCCAATTGGAAACCGGTCTGTTGGTTGAAGCTAATGACGGACTCTCCATAATCTGCGAGAATGACGGCAGCTGCCGATGTGTCTTTCTCGAAGCGTGTCATCTTCACTTCGTCCGAAGAAACATCACCGAACTTGACAGGTGGTTTTGCGAAAAAGCTTGCGCGAAAATTAGACCCATAATAAGGGTCAGGATTGAGGCTCTCATAGATCACAACTTAGGTTTGGTGCAGATACTCATTGCTAACGAGTTTGCAAGATAATACCTTCAATCCTATTCTCACAAATGGTCAGTAAGAATTGCTTACTTTGGGCCCAAACACAATGACCCTTGGCTAAAACAAAATCGGCATTTTTTTGTCAGAATTGCGGCAACGAATCTCCAAAATGGTTGGGAAAATGTCCGTCGTGCGGATCATGGAATTCTTTTGTTGAAGAGGTGCTGACAACGGGCGATGTGAAAAATGAGTGGCGCAGCAACGGCAAATCCGAGCGCAACACGCGACCGAAGACGTTGCTGGATATCGTGGCCGGCCGCGAGCTGCGCACCATCACACCCGATGAGGAAATAAACCGCGTGCTTGGTGGCGGCATCGTGCCTGGCTCGCTGGTACTCATCGGCGGCGAACCTGGCATTGGCAAATCCACGCTGATGTTGCAGTTGGGGCTGGCGCTGAAAAAGCTTAAAGTGCTTTATGTGTCGGGCGAAGAAAGTGAGCAACAAATCAAGATGCGCGCCGACAGGCTAGGCGCCACATCGGAGCAATTTTTTGTGCTCACAGAAACCAACACGAAGAATATTTTTCTCTCCATCGAATCATTACAGCCTGAGCTCGTGATAGTAGATTCGATTCAAACACTGTATTCGGGGCAAATAGATTCCGGCGCCGGCGGCATTGCACAGGTTAGGCATTGCACGGGCGAACTCATGAAGTTTTCGAAGGAAACGAACACGCCCGTTTTTCTTGTGGGCCACATCACCAAAGACGGCACGCTTGCGGGACCCAAAGTGCTGGAACACATGGTGGACACGGTGCTTCAGTTTGAGGGCGACCGCCACCTTGCGTACAGAATTCTGCGTACAACCAAAACCGATTCGGA
>JAAURZ010000353.1 GCA_012031955.1 Bacteroidia bacterium | reverse complement strand
TCGACGCGTGCGTCGATGGCATCGCCCGATGTTGTCGATGGCTCGGTGCATGAAACCACGCATAGCGACGTGGTGACAAAGAGCAGTGTTGCTCTTACAAACACTTTAATAGATAACCGTTTCATGGCTTAGGGATTATTTAATAGGTGAAGCCTAATTTATCCAAACCTTGCGTAACCTCAGGGCACGACATGAACAAATTCCACAACAAACCAGAACGGTGGTTTTCAATGTTCACAACAATAGGCCCCTGGTCGATGGCGAGGTAACGTGGCAAGTACCAGTCGTGCTGCTCGCTGAAGGCATCGAAAAACCGTAGTCGCCCCATATTTTGTCGCCCAGGTCAAAGTAGAAATGCTTCATTGCCTTCATTGATTGGTCGGGCGAATACGGGAAGGAAGATAGCGCGGCTGTTGGTGAAATTACACCGAGGTCGCGGTCGTTGCCGGGCGCATGGCCGGCATATCCTTTCATGGAATAACTCGACGTGAGCCCCCAGCAGTCTTCGCCATAGCCTTTGTGCTTCAACGGATTTTCCACGCACCATGCCCAGTCGATCATGGTGTGGTTCACATTGTGCTGCCAATAATCGGCGTAGCGGTCTTTGAGTTTGCGTGGGTCGAGGCCGAGATACGAGTAGTGCGCCCAAAACAAAGGCCCGCCGTACTGCAGTGCACCGTTGTAGACGCAACGCAAGGTGATAGCCATACTGCTCATGTGTTGAGTCATTGACGATGCCCCCGCTGCGCGCCCAACCCTGGTGGTACACGTCGGCCGACACACCATGTGTAGGCGAGGCTGCTGCCAGCACATACATAATGAGGCATTCGTTGTAGCCTTCCACAGCAAAGTTCATGTCCCAGCCATAGTTGGGGGACCAGTGCCAGTAAAGCACGTTTTTGCCTTGCGTGTGCCAGTCAAATTCAATTTCTTTCCACAGTTTGTCGATCTGCGCGGCCAATGCCTTTTCGGCATCGTTGCCATCTTTGAAGTATTGGCGCACGCACAGCAGGCCCTGCGCGAGGTAAGAAGTTTCAACGAGATCGCCGCCATCATCTTTCTTGCTGAAAGGTCTTACTTCGCCAGTTTCGCCATTCCACCAGTGCGGCCACACACCGTGAAAGCGATCGGCTTTCTCCAGCCAGTTCACCAACTGCTGAAGTCTTTCAAAGCCCTGCTGCCGCGTAATGAAGCCACGCTCAATGCCGACGAGGATTGCCATCACGCCAAAACCAGTTCCGCCGGAAGTGACTACATTCTTGTCATTCTGCGGGTAGATATTGTCGGCATGGAAACGCTCACGTGCGGCGCCCGACGTGGGCTCAGCGCCGTTCCAGAAATACTGAAAGGTGTTGTATTGGACGAGCGTGAGCAACGAATCGTCGGAGATGCGGGTCTCCGGCGTGGATGCGTTTTGTTTAGGCGGGTTGCAAGCCGCAGTCGCGAATGCAACCACGATGAGAAAGGCAAAAATTTTAGTCATAGCTGTAACAATAAGTCAATATGTAAATCCAAGTTTGGTAAGGCCCGCCTGCACTTCGGGACACGACATAAATAAATCCCAAAGCACGCCGCTCCTGTGGTTTTCTATCATGACGATGATGGGCCCCTGGTCGATGGCCAGTGTGGATGTTGCCGTCCAACCCTGTGTCACATTGTAGGCGTCGTAAAAACCATAGTCACCCCACAGCTTGTCGCCCACGGTGTAATAAAAGAATTTCAGCGCCGCCATCGACTCGTCAGGCGTGTAGGGGAACGACGATAATGCGGCAGTGGGTGTAATCACACCAAGATCGTTTGTGGGCGAGTGCGCTGAATAGCCCTGGTGATTGTCGCTGGCTGTAAGACCCCAGTTGGCTTCGCTGTAACCGACAAAGTTTTTCGGATTCGCCACGCAGTATTCGTAATTGATGAGCGTGTGGTGTGTGTTTTGTGTCCAGTAATTAGCGTATGTATCGGAAAGGTTTCGCGGGTCGAGGCCCATGAACGAATAGTGTGCGAAGAACAACGGACCACCGTAGTCGTTGCCGACGGGCAAGCTGTATCCATAAAATGTTTTGCCATTCACGATGCCGCCATTGCGCGCAAAGCCCTCGGTATATACGGGCTTGCCGATTGTATGCGTGGTTGATGACGCCGCCAGCACGTATGTGATGAGGCATTCGTTGTAGCCACGGATGGGCAGGTTCATAACCCAGTCTTTGTCGGGCGACCAATGCCAGTACAATACATTTTGCCCTCCCCTGGTGTACCAGTCCCACTCTACGCCTTGCCACAATGCGTTGATGCGGGTTATGAGTGACTGTTCAGTTGGGTCGAGAGGGTCCAGGTATTGTCGAAACGTGAGCAACCCTTGTACAAGGAAAGAAGTTTCCACAAGGTCGCCGCCATTGTCGTTGCCGCTGAAGGGGATTACGTCGCCGCTGTTACCATCGATCCAGTGCGACCAGGCGCCGTGGAAGCGATCGGCAGTTTCCAGGAAGTCGAGAATTTTATCGAGTCGTTGAATGCCTTCAGCGCGCGTAATGAAATTTCTTTCGATGCCCACGATAATGGCCATCAGTCCGAATCCGGATCCGCCGCTTGTAACAAGATTGCCGGAGGTATTTCTTTCACGGGCCATGCCACTGCTGGCCTGTGCAAAGTCCCAGAAGTACTTGAAAGTTTGTTGTTGCACGAGCGTAAGCAGGTCGTCGTCACTCACCACGGGGAATTTTGGTGTGGGGTCGACGGCGGTGTAGAATTTTACGCTCTGGCCGGCGAAGTGTTCGCCTTCCGTTCCCCTGATTTCATCGCTGAGAGCGATCTGATAATAGTTGAAATGGTCGAGTGTGTTGGTTGGGGTGACCGTGAGTATTTTGTCTTCGTCGCCGAAAGCAAACTGCGGAGCACCCGGATTTTTCCAGACAGAAATATGTTCGATGTTGATATTGTATTCCGGTCAAGTGGTTTGTCAAACTCGATGACAATGTCAGGCGTCAGTTCAACGTCGACTGCGCGGCCGTTGGTTACCGCCATGCCTCCGATCGACCATGAGACGACGGAAAGAACACCGGCTTCCGATTTGAAATTGATTGTGATGCCTGGAAAAGTTTCTTTGTTTACACCGGTGAGCGCGTCGCCGATAGTAAGTGTATAAGTTGTATTCAGGTCGAAGTCCGCGTCAGGCTGTAAGGATACGACCTTGTCATCGTCGAGGTAGTTGATTGAAAAAGACACCGGAACAGAAGCTTTTGCGAGGGTAATTGCGGCGTCCACCGAAGCCCGGTTTAGTATTTCGGCAAAACTGATAACAACCGGCTTGTCAGCAGGGATACCTTCTACAGTAGTACCATGGTTGACAAACTAGTTGTGCCTACACGGACGGAAAGCAGATGCAGCAGGCCCGGTGGTGTCTCCGTTCCTCCATCATCGCATGCGTAGAAGGATAGCAAAGTCAAGCCAATCAGCGCGGTCAGAATATATTTTATCATCCAGCTTGAAAGAAAAAATCAGATTCAAAAAAGGTCCCGGAAAAAACTCGAAAGGTTTCCGGCAAGCCGGAAACCTTCGAATCACCAAATCAAACCCAAACAATGTTAAGGTTTTTCAGAATTGTACATCAGGCTCACTTCGGTAGTCGTGAGTGAACGAGAGAATATTCTAATATCATCAAGAAGGCCCTTGAAGTGGTTGTTGTCAGGATTGGAAGGATCTGCCCATCCATCGCTCACAATTCTGTTTCCGCTTGCCTGGATAAAACCAATCGCGAGGTTGTTGCCACCGTCGGTCGTGTTACCGGCAAACTTAACACCTGTTGCTGCCTTCTTCGGAGAATCATCCGGCCACAAATCGAAATCCCATTCGCGGGTTTTCTCACCATTTACAAACATAGTTCCGACTTTCGTAGTCGCATCATACGCACAAACAACGTGAGCCCACTTGTCTTTGAAAATTGCTGCCAAACCGCCTGCGGCTGTAACATCCTTCGAAAGCAACGAACCTTGCCATCCGTTCGGATTACCATTCCACCAAGTATCTTCGGCATCGGTGGTAGAAGCCAACTGGTAGCGTGTCGCAAGTTTCACGCCTTTGGTGAGTGCATCCCATGAGCCCCCCAATACTTCGAATTGAAAACCATACCATGCAGCA
>JAAURZ010000352.1 GCA_012031955.1 Bacteroidia bacterium | reverse complement strand
AGTCCAGCACGAATTCCTTTTTCGGGTTGAGGAATGAAAACAACCCAAGCGCTCTTTGCAAGCTGAGCTTTTTGGCGCTGGGCAAGGCCCATCCCATAAACTCGTAGTAGTCGCCCTCTGGAATCACTGTTACAAGGTTGTCGTAGAATCCGACAAAACCCTCTTTGCCGATACTGGTGCCAGTGAGCACATTACCCGACACACAACGCACGTGTTCGCTTTTCAGGTTGTTGGCAAGGAACTTCTTGATAGAAGCGCCGGTGTATGTCTTATAATATTGAGGCTGTTTCACTTCTGATCCTGCCACGGCAATCAATCGGGAGGCGTCGTAGACGCCGTTGGCGAAAAGCTTTCCGATTTGTATCACACCGTAAGGATTGATGGTCCAAACAATCTGGCCCTTGCTTATCGGATCGAGGTGGTGAATCTGCACGCCCACGCATCCGGCGGGGTGCGGCCCTTTAAATTTATTGAGCTCGACTCCCTTGGCCTGCGAAAATACACTGGAAATTTCCTGTTCCGAGTGGGTGTTCAGATGGATAGGGCCCGCCGTAAACTTCTTGAGGATGTCGATCCCGATCTGGAAGTATTGATCTTCGCCTTTGAGCGTATAGCTGTTGCTGGGCGCCAGGGGCTCGAGTCGAAAGCAGATATGAAAATCGACTTCGGCGTTTCTGCCGGGTCGGCCACCACACCAAATGGACGCTGCACCAGGTTTAACCAAACGCCGCTGGCCAGCATTTGTTCCTGGGCTTTTTGCCTGGACAGGTTGACTATTTCTGAAACTGAATATTTCTGAAACTGGACAAATTCGACAGACTTGTCGGCGAGAATAACTACTTCAAGCAGCTTGCGTTTCTCGCCACGTCTTACTTCTACAACTTCTCCACTCACAGGCGCGGTGAACGCGATCTTGTCGTGGCGCTTGTCGTGAAAGAGCGGCGCACCTGCCTTCACAACATCTCCCTCCTTCACCACCACTTTAGGCATGTAGATGCCCTGGAAGTCGGTCGGTTTGATGGCAAAAGTTTCAGGTTGATCGATCTGCGCTGTGGATAGTGCGGCTTTGCCGGCAAGGTTGATGTCGAAGCCTTTCTTTAATCGGATAAACTTACCCATTAGTAGCGGCGGTAATGATTTGAGAACGGGGCAAAAATAGTAATTTTTTACTATCGATAAAGGATAATAGACTATTAAATAAAGGCCTCTGACGCGGTCGGAAACCAAGATTTTGGAGGGCTCCGATGGCGCCCCCTCAACCTCTTTTTTCTACCGCCATCATACGCGCCAGCGCCAGCCGTACCACTTCATCTACCTGCTCATCGATCATGATGTGCGTAGTGTCGATCACGATGGCATCCGGTGCTTGCCTGAGGGGACGTTTCGGCGCGGGTGGTGTCTATCTGGTCCCGTTTGGTGATGTTCTCAACAACGGCATCCAGGTCTACCAACTGCTCTTGCTGCAACAGTTCGCGTTGGCGCCTGAAGGCTCGGGTGAGCAGGTCGGCGGTCATGAATACTTTCAGTTCGGCATCGGGAAATACCACCGTGCCGATGTCGCGTCCGTCCATTACAATGCCACGCTCCTTACCCATTTTGCGCTGTTGGTTCACCATGGCTGCGCGCACGTCGCGCAACGCGCTCACTTCGCTTACATTTTCGGATATTTCAAGCGTTCGAATCTCTTGCTCCACGCTGAGGCCGTTGAGGTATATCTCCGATTTGCTTTTGGCATTTACTTTAAAACTGATGTGTATATCGGCCAGCGCTTTGCTCACGTCCTTGGGGTTGGTAAGAGACACGTGGTGTTGCATAAAGTACAAAGTGACCGCGCGTACATGGCCCCCGTGTCGATGTACTTGTAGCCTAACACGGCCGCCACCAGTTTGGCAGTAGTGCTCTTGCCACAGGCCGAATAGCCGTCGATCGCGATTATAACTTTTCGCAGGCCCATGCTAGCAGTCTTTGAGCGGACAGGGGATCGGTTTTCCTGGTTTCAGTTTCTTATGCTTCTTGTGGTGGTGATGCGAGCCACAGGCTATGGCAAAAACCAAGATGCACAAGAAGGTGAGCCATTTAATTCGTTTCATTGCCGCATTATTTTTGCCTACAGGTGGTAAAAATAGAAACTAAATTCGGCTGACGACAGCCCGATTTCTAAATTCCGTCGAAATTGCCGTGCAACGCCAATTTGAATGACGCAAATCGCGCATCGGATGGAGCTTATTTTCGTTTGAAATGGAAGGAAATTGAACCAACAATAAGATCATGGATAAATCGACAGATGAAGGAAAAGCCGAGAAGACATTCAAATCGTTCGGCAAAAAGTAGATTCTTTTATGGAGGAGCTCAACGAGGCAAGCGAAAAGCTGAAGGTTGAGTTTCAACAAAAGTACGAGGAACTCAAGCAGTCGGCGGAGAAGATCCGCGAAGAGTCGGCCAACAAAGAAAAATGGAAAGAGGTTGAGGACAATTTAAAAAAGGCAGGCGCCGAACTCAAGAATGCATTCAGCGCTGCCTTTGGTAAAAAGAAAGATGGCTAGATTTTGACTGTCTTCCACTTGCCCTGGCGGAACACGATAATGCTCGCCACAGCAAGGGCCGATTCGGCAACAGATATAGCCAGAAATGCACCCTTGGGGCCGAAGCCCAACGTAATAGCAAGCACGTAGGCCAACGGTATCTGGAAAAGCCAGAATCCGAAGAAGTTCAATATGGTGGGCGTGCGCGTATCGCCTGCGCCATTGAACGACTGCGTGATGACCATACCGTATGCATAAAAGATGTAGCCAAGCGACACCATTTGCAGGCATTGGATGCCGTAGTTGAGTACTTCGGCGTTGGTGGTAAAGAAGCCCATGATGGTATGCGAGGCCAACAGGAACACGACGGAAACGAGCCCGAGAAATATCATGTTGAACAAGGCCGCCCTCCACACCGACTTTTCCGCGCGGTCGGGTTGGCCCGCGCCGAGGTTCTGCCCCACCAGCGTTGCCGATGCGTTTGACATACCCCACGCAGGCAGTATCGTGAACACCACTACGCGTATCGCCAGGGTATAGCCAGCCAGTGCCGTGCTGCCGAACTGCGAAATGATGCGCACCAGGAACAACCAACTGGCGGATGCGATGATGAACTGCCCCGTGCCCCCTGCCGATACTTTGATCAGGCGCCAGATGATGTCAAAATCGACGGCCGTGTAAGCTCGCTTCACTTTGATCACGCCCTTGCCCTCCATCAATGATAGAGCTGGTACAGGATGCCCACGCCGCGGCCTATATTGGTGGCGATGGCCGCGCCTGTTACACCAAAGGCCGGAACGGGGCCCCAGCCGAAAATGAAAATCGGATCGAGCACAATGTTGAGGCAGTTGGATATAATAAGCGTGCGCATAGCCAGCGACGCATCGCCGGCACCACGAAAAATGGCATTGATCAAAAAGATGTACATAATGGTGATGTTGCCCGTGAGCATCCACCTCGTGTAGCCTGAGCCGGTCGCAATCACGGCCGGGTCGGCACCCATCAAGCGAAGGATGGCTTCCGCCTGAAACACACCCACTATGCTTATCACCATCGACACGGCCAGCGCCAGGTACATGGCTTGAATACCTGCCCTGCTCGCACCTTCCACGTCCTTCTCGCCAATGCGGCGAGCCACCATGGCTGTGGTACCCATGCTCAGGCCTATTGCCAGCGAGTACACGAGCGTGAGCACTGATTCCGTAAGACTTACAGTTGCCAGCGCATCCACACCCAGCCGGCTCACGTAAAATGCGTCGACGAGCGCAAAAAGCGATTCCATCGCCATTTCCAGAATCATCGGCACCGACAACAGGAATATTGCGCGGTTGATGCTGCCTTCGGTGAAGTTCTGTTCCGAACCGAACAAGGCCTGTTTGAGTAATGAAAAGAAGTTTAAAGTTTTTGTAGAAAAACTCATGATCGTATTGTCTAAGAAGTTGAAGATAGAACCGGCACCCCGGACGGGATGCTTAGAAGATTTTTGGCACGTGGCCAAACTTAGGCAATGACTATCATATTCTTTGCGGTAATGATATTGTGGTTACGGAATCGGTATGCATTGGGTTGCCGTGCGCCCGACATTTTCCAAAAAAAGAAAGCCGCCCGATAC
>JAAURZ010000351.1 GCA_012031955.1 Bacteroidia bacterium | reverse complement strand
CGACGGCCGGCGTGTAGTGGCTGTGCAGAGCAGTCAGGCATACATCCACAACGTCGTCATCTTCGACTACGACTCGCAGCAGGTATTAAAACAATTCCCCAACCCGGACAACGCCTTCTATGCCATGCCGCGTTGGTCCGCCGACGGCAAAGGTGGATAGTGGTAATCAAAAACACCCGCGCAGGCAAAGCTGTGGTGCGGATAAATTTTGAAGATGAAAGTGAGGAAGTGCTGATGGAAGCAACCGACGAGAACATCGGCTCGCCACAACTAATGGAGAAATACCTGTTGTTCAGTTCGCCACACAGCGGCATCGACAACATTTACGCAGTCGACCTTGATACCAAACAACGCTACCAGGTTACAACCAGCAAATACGGCGCCTACAACCCAGCCGTATCCCCCGACGGGCGACAACTGTACTATAATGAGCAGACACGCGACGGCATGGACGTGGCGCACATACCTTTCAATCCACAGCAGTGGAAGCCGCACAATGCGCCTGTGAAAACCAGTTCGCTCGTGCGCACGCTCGTGGCGCAGGAAGGCAATCGCAACCTGGTGGAGAACGTACCCGATCAGGCGTACCCGGTGTCGCGGTATTTCAAGGCGGGTGGAATCATCAATCCTTTTGCGTGGGGCCCCTATGCGGCCACCGACCTGAACACATACAGCATCGGCATCACGTCGCGCGACATACTTAGCACCACGCAGATCGACCTCGGCTACCAATTCGACTATGCCGAACAAACCGGCAGGTGGCGCGCACACGCCAGCTACCAGGGCTGGGCACCCATCATCGACTTCACCTATACACAGGGTGAACGCACCGTAGACGAGGGTGACTACAACATCCGCGTGGTGGAAGGCACCGATACCACCGACATGGTACGCAACGTAACGGTTGATTGGAAAGAGAAAAACATTGAAGCCGGCTTGCGCATACCACTCGTTACGACACAGTCGAAGTACAACGGCGCATTCACCTTTTCAGACTATATCGGCTACACCCATGCTTACGAATACGAGAATGGCGTCGGCAATGGTCGCTTTGTGCCTGCCTTTGTGCGCAATGACACGATTGTGAGTGTGTACCCGCTTTTTACTTATGTGGGAAACAACAATTTGTTATACAACCATTTCACCCTGTCTGCATACCGGCTGCTTAAAGTAGCGCCGCGCGACATTCAAAGCAGGTGGGGACAAGCCGTTACCCTCAACTACTATAAGACGATGGGAAAGAGCGATCTCTACGGAGGTGTCGTGTCACTGTGGACAAGACTCTACTTTCCGGGTGTCATGAAAAACCATTCGCTGTACGGACACTGGGCCTACCAGAAAAATTTCGTGAATGCCGACTTCAGCGACTATCATTTCCGCAATACCATACCCATACCACGAGGCCAGTCTGTAAACCGGTTTGAAGAATTCTATTCCATGAGCGCCAACTATGCCCTGCCCCTCTGGTATCCTGATATTGCCCTCGGGCCGTTGCTCAACATACAACGGGTGCGGCTCAATGCGTTCGTCGACTATGCCTTCGGTTCCTCCCGCATGTACGACGGCAGCTCTGTGGCATACTCGTCGATGGGCGGCGAGCTCACATTCGATATCAACGTGCTGCGCTTTCTGCCCCAGCTAGACATCACATTCAGACTGGCCCGGGGCATCGATCCGGCCAGGACCACCTTCGACGTCATACTCGGCACCATTAACTTCTGATCCTCAGCCGTCTGCCCGATGCCCGTTTTTCGTGAATTAACAAGTGTCAACATGCTTGAATATCCCTGTTTTTAGACCTATTTTTGGCCGTTTGACGAACAGAATCTATAAATCACCAGTATAGCAATGGCGGAAATTGTAAGGATGCCAAAGATGAGCGACACCATGACCGAAGGCGTGGTGGCAAAATGGCACAAAAAAGTGGGAGACACCGTGAAGTCGGGAGAATTGATGGCCGAAATCGAAACTGACAAAGCCACCATGGACTACGAATCTTTTAACGAGGGAACGGTGCTCTACCTGGGAGCGAAAGAGGGCGAAGCAGTACAGGTGAATGGCGTGTTGGCCATCGTCGGTAAAAAGGGCGAGGACTACAAGGCACTGCTTGAAGGCGCCGGCAAAGCAGCCGAATCGGGCGGCAAGGCCGAAGTGAAGGAAACACAAGCTTCGGGTGGAGCGGCAAAAACGGAAGTAGCCACCGCCGAGAAAATTGACACCTCGGGCATCAAAGCAGAGATCGTGCTTATGCCCAAAATGAGTGATACCATGACCGACGGCGTGATTGCCGCATGGCATAAGAAAGTAGGCGACGCTGTAAAATCAGGCGAACTGCTGGCCGAAGTGGAGACCGACAAGGCCACCATGGAATACGAGTCGTACAACACCGGCACACTCCTTTATATCGGAGCCGAAGCCGGGCAGTCGGTTCCTGTGAACGGCGTGCTGGCCATCATCGGCGAAAAAGGCGCCGACTGGCAGACACTTCTCAAGGCACACCAGTCAGGCGCATCCGGCGGCGACGGTAAAGCCGAAACGAAAACAGAAAGTAAAACTGAAACTCAAGCCACCGCTTCCGCAGCAAGCGCTACCGCCAAGCCGGTAACTGCGGAAAGTCATTCATCGAACGGTCGTGTGAAGGCGTCGCCGTTGGCCAAGAAAATGGCGCAAGAGAAAGGCTTCGACATCAATCAGATACAAGGGTCTGGCGACCATGGTCGCATTACTAAGCGCGATGTAGAAAACTTCAAACCTTCGGAATCCGCCAAAGGCGCACCTGCTAAAGACGGCAAAGCCGCCGCGCCGGTGGTGCTACCGAAAGTAGTGGGCGAAGAAAGCTTTGAAGAAGTGAACGTGTCGCAAATGCGCAAAACCATTGCGCGCCGACTATCGGAAAGCAAGTTCAGCGCGCCGCACTTCTACCTCACCATGACATCCGCCTCGATCCGCTGCTGGAACTGCGCGCGCAATTGAACAAGTCGCTGGAACCGGATGGCGTGAAGCTGTCGGTCAACGATCTGCTTATCAAGGCCTTGGCCCGCGCGCTGATCCGCGTGCCGCAGTGCAATGTCAGCTACCACGGCGACACGCTGCGCCGGTATAGCCGCGCCGATGTGTCGGTGGCGGTGGCCGCGCCGTCAGGCCTGATTACGCCAGTGATTACGAGCGCCGATACCAAAGGCCTTGCCGCGATATCGACCGAGATGAAGACGCTCGCGGGCAAGGCGCGCGATGGCAAGCTGATGCCGCACGAATATCAGGGCGGCACCGCGAGCCTTTCGAACCTCGGGATGTTCGGGATCAAGCAGTTCGACGCGGTGATCAACCCGCCGCAGGGCATGATTCTGGCCGTAGGGGCGGGGCAGCAGGCGCCCTATGTGGTGGATGGCGCGATCGAAGTTGCGACGGTGCTCCACGCCAGCGGCAGCTTCGACCACCGCGCGATTGATGGTGCTGACGGCGCGCAGCTGATGGAGGCGATCAAGCAGCTGTGCGAGAACCCGATGGGGCTGGTGGTGTGAAGGAGCTTTTGCTCGCACTTGCTGGAATTCTGATACCGAGTTTGATCGGGTATGCGGTCTATGTGTATCGACCACGTATCGGATTTATATCTCAATCAGCTTAGTGTCGGATTTTTCTGTCTGAAGATGGGAAGATCAAACACGGCACTTTTCCATCAAACAAGTCGATCGAGATAGGCTCATATGAGTTTCGTAACGAGACTAAGGCCGATATTGAGAATTTCGAGATCGTATTGGAGGTCCGTGAGCCCAACGTTCAGTTCAAGGTATCCGAGACCAAAGCACTGGCAAAGTCTGCTGTTGTAATTCGTTATGAAGATAATGGGATATTCGTCTCCATTGAGCGGTTCCCATCCAATGAGCGCGTTTTGCTTTCTTACTCGCTAATCGGCTATCCGGGATTGAAGTACGTTGAGCCCAAGAAACTTAGGGGCAAGTTCAATCTCTACTCAATCGAAGTAGCAGAGGCGGGCAGTGAAATTTTTCGCCATCGGCTTTTATTATGCAATGCTCATTCTGTTTATAGCGACCGTGTTCGGGATGGGTGTTGGGTACATTTCTGGTATTCCTTGTGACTGACCGCTCCCCCCTATCCGCGTCACAGCAATGCCCGACCGACACCA
>JAAURZ010000350.1 GCA_012031955.1 Bacteroidia bacterium | reverse complement strand
TTGCAAAGCAACGGCCGCTCCGGTGTGCTGTCGGGCATGCTCGAAGGTGGCATTGGAAAGCATGCCGGGTGGGGCTGGCGCGCACAGGGTACCATGAAACGCACAGGCGACTTCCATACCCCCGACTATTCACTCACCAACACGGGTGTGCGGGAAGTAAATTTTTCGCTTTCAACAGGGTATCATTCCGAACACATTGGCGTCGAAGTATTCTTCAGTCATTTTCAATCAACGTTGGCAATACTGAAAGGTACATCCATCAGCAACGTGGACGACCTGCTGACGGCCATGGAATCAGAGCCGCCCTTGCAAACTACAGACTTCAGCTACCACATCGCGCGCCAAGGCAGGAAGTATCGCACGACCTTCTTAAACTGAATGGCCACGTCAACACAGAGGCTGGCACGTGGCGTGCTCAGTACGGCTTACAGCGCAATGGGCGCCGGGAGTACGATATACGTCGCGGTTCGCTGTCATCCATTCCGGCCGATTGACTTTGATGCTCTTCACGCACACGCTGGAGTTGGAGCGAGAACAGCGGCTGGACGATGCGCTCATGCTTTGCATCGGCGCCACCGGCCTGTGGCAGGATAACCACAACGTGCAAGGTACGCAGCGTATCCCGTTCATACCCGACTTCACGAGCACATCAGCCGGCGCTTACGCCATCGCGCAGCACAAGGGTGAGCATGTCATGTTTGATATCGGCGTGCGTTACGATTACAGGTACTCGCGTGTGGCGGGATATGACTTCAAGAATTCATTGTTCCGCGGCAACCTGAACTTTCACAATGTGAGCGCGAGCGCCGGCGCCAGGATACAACTCAAACGCAACGCGCAGTTTGCAACCAACCTTGGATTTGCCTGGAGGCCGCCGCACGTCGCCGAACTATACAGCCTGGGCACGCACCAGAGCGCGGCTGCCATTGAGTTCGGACTGCTACTCAATGACTCCACCAATGAGGTAATGGACCTGGATGCAGTTAGCTTTCGAAATGAGCAGGCATTGAAATTGGTGAGCACCTACACGCAGCATTGGGATAATTTTGATGTGGACGTGACGGCGTATGCCAACATGATCTTCAACTATATCTATTTGCAACCCAAGGGCGTGACGGAGACGGTGCGTGGTGTGTTCCCCTATTTCAGATATACACAAACCAACGCGCTTTTTCTCGGAACTGACCTGGCTGCTACCTGGCACCCTGGCGCCAGCGTGGATGTGATTGCCAAGGCCTCACTGCTGCGCGCTTCCGATGTAACGCACAACGACTACCTCGTTTTCATCCCGTCTAATCGCTATGAACTGGGCGTAAAGTACACGGTGCCTGCTGCATTCAAGCCTGCCGGATTGTTCGTGGAATTAAAAACGCGCTATGTCGACAAGCAGCGCAGGGCACCCAGGGTGGTCACGGTTCGCGAATTGAAAGAAGCGCAGGAGGCTGGTACAGATCCGTTGCTGGGCTCCGAACGCAATTTTGATTTTGCCCCGTCACCTGCCGCGTATGCGCTCGTCTCTTTGTCGGCCGGGTGTTCAATTCAACCTGGAAAGGCCCGATATGATTTCCGCGTAAGCGTCGACAACTTGTTCAATACCGCATATCGAGAATACACCAACCGTTTCCGGTACTATGCCGACGAGCTGGGCCGGAATTTTACATTTTCTATTAAAAGAATATTTTAAGACACAACTATCATGAAAAAATACACCACACTAAGCATCTTGTTCATATTCACTTTCGCATGTACACTGACAATTTTCTTTTCGGGATGCGAGAGCGATGACCCCACAAAAGAAAATACACCGGAACTGATCACGCGGGTGACGCTCACGTTTACGCCCGATGGCGGCGGCACCGTTGTAACTGCAACCGCTTCGGATCCCGATGGTGAAGGCGTGCAAGACATTGCAGCCGACGGACCTGTAACGCTTGCGGCCAGTACCAGCTATACACTGACGGTAGCGCTCGTAAACGAGCTTGCCGACCCGCTGGACCCTGAATACGATATCACTGCCGAAGTAGAGGAGGAATCGGACGAACACATGTTTTTCTTTTCGTTCACTGAGGATGCATTCTCGTCGCCCGCCGGCAACGGCAATACCGATAATCGAAACGACCCTCTGAACTACAATGATGAAGACGCAAATGGTCTGCCGCTCGGACTTGAAACAACATGGACCACCGGCAACGCATTGCCGTCGGGCAGTTTGCGAATTATACTCAAACACCAGCCGGATCAGAAGTCGGCGACATCGGATGTAGCTGTCGGCGAAACCGACTTGGACGTGACCTTTGATTTGGTGATCGAGTAGATCGAAATCGGTTACGCAGGCGCATTGAACGCCAGATTGCTTTTTTGATTGCAAGAACCCCCGGATTTTAGCTGGGGTTTTTGCTTTCTTGGCATGGTAAAACAAAAGGCGACTATGGCACACGGACTACTAATAGATATGGATGGCGTAATCTACGGTGGCGACACCCTGATACCCGGTGCGGACGAGTTCATTGAAAGTTTGATGAAGAACAATACACCTTTCACGTTCATGACCAACAACAGCCAGCGCACACCGCTGGAAGTGGTGCGCAAGCTGAAGAAACTGGGGATGGAAGTAACTGAAAAGCATGTGTATACAAGCGCCATGGCGACGGCGTCGTTCCTGGCGGGTCAAACACCGCGCGGAACCGTGTATGTGCTCGGCGAAGGCGGATTGCTGTCCAGCTTGCACGACCACGGTCTGGTGATGGTGGAAACAGAGCCCGACTACGTGGTGCTGGGCGAAGGGCGCAACTTCACGCTGGAGATGGTGCAGAAAGCCGTTGACATGATTCTGGAAGGAGCCAAATTTATCGCCACCAACCGCGATCCGTCCCCTAAAAAGAAAGGCTGGAACAACCTGGGCATCGCAGCCACCGCTGCCATGATTGAGGAAGCCACGGGAAAGAAGGCGTTTATCGTAGGAAAACCCAGCCCGGTGATGATGCGGTCGGCGCGAAAGTTTATCGGACTCGAAACAGCCGAAACAACAGTGATCGGCGATACAATGGACACTGACATACAGGGTGGCGTGCAAATGGGCTACAAAACAATCCTCGTGCTCTCCGGCGTTTCCCGAAAGGAAGAACTCAACAACTACGCTTTTAAGCCCGACCTTGTCGTGAATTCACTGCTCGACGTAAAGCTGCCCCTCAAGTGGTGGTGAACTGATAGTGTATAGGCAACTCTGATAGCAATTGTTGTTGTATCAACCATCTCTATGGAGTAAATTTTCACCTCAATTTCATTTCCATGAACATCCAGCAACTGGAGTATATTGTCGCGCTCGATATTCACAAGAACCACGTGCGCGCAGCGGAGGCCTGCCATGTTACGCAACCTACCCTGAGCATGATGATCAAGAAGCTCGAAGACGAGCTTGGCGTGAAAATATTCGATCGAAGTTCGCAGCCCGTGAGGCCCACGCCGGTGGGAGAGAAGGTCGTTGCCAAAGCACGACGAATTCTGAGCGACATCAAAGACCTGCGCGACTTTGTGACCGACGAGCGCCAGATACTTGAAGGTGAATACCGCATAGGCGTTATTCCCACGCTCGCGCCTTATTTGTTGCCCCGCTTTCTGAACGACTTCCTCGAAGAGCACACCGGCACTTACTTTACCGTAACCGAATTGCAAACAGACGATATCATACAACAGATTAAGAACGATCGGTTGGATATCGGCATACTCGTAACGCCCCTCGACGACCGCGAGATCAGGGAGATACCCGTGTTCTACGAACCGATTCTCGTCTATACATCCGACAACCTCAAGTTCTACAATCAGGAAAAAGTGAATGTGAAATCGCTCACCATGGACGACCTGTGGTTGCTTGAAGAAGGCCATTGCTTTCGCGGACAAATGCTGAACCTGTGCTCCGGCAAATCGGGCAAGCTGGGCCGCCGCCTCGCACATGATCACGCCCGGCATCAGCGGCATGCGGCAGCCGCGCGCGCGCGGTTCGTGCCTGGAACCTCGAGATCCTGTGTCAGGACCAGCGCGAGCATTCGCCGGTCCTGACCGCCGTGATGATGCCGGAGGGACACGATGCCGATCGCTTCCGGCAGGTCACGCTGGAGAATTTCGACATGTCGCTCGGCGCGGGGCTGTCG
>JAAURZ010000349.1 GCA_012031955.1 Bacteroidia bacterium | reverse complement strand
TGAGTTAACCCCTTTTCAAGTCGTGCCTCATGAAGCAGGGCTCCGATTTTAAAGTTCTCATAACCTGCTTCAAGCTTGTCTCGTCTGGCTGTTCCTTTTTTTCCATAATGCTTGTCCTTGAATTGGTCAAGTGTCGTGATGTTACTCTTTTTCGTTTTCATACTCCGCAGTGTCCTCGTGTTTTTGCACACAGCGAATATAATAAGAAAAGTTGCCCCAAAGTGAAACTTTTGACTTACCATTACCGGCGGCAGGCTGAAAATTTCCAGCTTACCTTTCCTCCCGTCGGGGCACACAAAGGCATGATTGCATTTTCGTCACAACAAAGTCTATTGAAAATTGCAGCCAAGTGCCAGAAGCTAATTCCTCGTAACGCTAAACGTCTGGCCTGATGATGATCAACTCCCTCATCAACGTCACACTTACTCTTGTACCGTGCTCAAAGCCGAGTTGCTTCAGCCATTCACCGCAGAGCTTAATCTCCGGCACGTCTTTCTGACTATACTTGTTGATTCTTGTTTTCGGCTGGACTTTCAGGCTCCGGGTTTCCGGGCGCTTGGATTTTTGTTTTCTGATTCGCATAAGATTTTAACATAGTTTCCGCTGTTAAAACTGGTTCGCGGATTAAAGATAGGAAAAGAATTAACTGAAGGCCTAAGGTTAATATTCACGATACCATCCACAATTTTCCGCGCATCACCGACGACAGGGTCCACCACATTGTGCTCACTCACAATTTCCGCCGGATTGAATTCGACTTTTGGGACGGCAAGATTATTCCGGAGACCTTGCGGGAGACGCCATTGAAAGCGGAATAAAGCGCCGCCTGGTCGCCTGGCAACAATCTTTCGCCACCACTTCCATCTTTCACTTTTTTCCCTACCTTTGCCGTCCGGCAAGCCGGCACGACCAGCTCCCGCTGAACTCCCCCAGGACCGGAAGGTAGCAAGGGTAGGTGGTTGTAGCGGTGCGATGTTCGGTTTGCCCTTTTTTATTCCCTCCCTTCGGCCGTTTCCAAATGATAGTTTACCTTTGCGGCTGAAATAATCAGCAAAACATGAAATTTTTTATCGACACCGCGAATCTCAAAGAAATTCAGGAAGCCTACGACCTTGGCGTGTTGGACGGCGTAACTACCAACCCATCGCTAATGGCCAAAGAAGGCATTAAAGGCGACGACAAAGTAAGAGCGCACTATAAGGCCATCTGCGACATTGTAGACGCCAACGTGAGTGCCGAAGTGATCGCCACCGAGTTTGACGCAATGGTGAGCGAAGGCCGCGAACTGGCCAAGATCGATGATAAGATTGTGGTGAAGGTGCCCATGATTCGCGACGGCGTAAAGGCCCTGAAGAAACTCAACAGCGAGGGCATACGCACCAATTGTACGCTGGTGTTTTCTGCCGGCCAGGCCATTCTTGCCGCCAAAGCCGGTGCCAGTTACGTGTCTCCATTCCTTGGGCGCCTCGATGATATTTCGCAGGATGGCCTCGAACTTATCGCGCAGATACGCCGCATCTACGATAATTATTCTTTCGACACCGAAATACTCTCTGCATCCATCCGTCATACCATGCACCTGATCCAGTGCGCCGAAATCGGCTCCGACGTGGTGACGTGCCCCCTGAGCGTGATTACAAGCCTGCTGAATCACCCGCTTACCGACATCGGACTGCAAAAATTCCTCGCCGACCACAAAAAAGTAAACGGTTAACGGATTTTTCCTTCGACCCTTGCGCAGTGTTATTAAATTTGACAACTAAACCCAGGGTCAATGAGCGTATTTTCAAGCGAACCGGTAGTCAAGGTAAAGGAAGCAAGCATCTTTCAGGATCATAACACCGTACTGGGCGACATCAATTTTGAGATTCAAAAGGGCGAGTTCGTCTACCTCGTCGGTCGCACAGGTTCGGGTAAATCGTCGCTGCTCAAAACCCTGTATGCCGACCTGCCGCTAAGGCTGGGCGACATTGAGGTTGCCGGTTTCACCATTCGAGGCATACGCGGGGCACAGGTACCTATGCTCCGTAGAAAGCTCGGTATCATCTTCCAGGATTTTCAACTTTTCCCCGATCGCACGGTAGGCGACAACCTCCTGTTCGTGATGCGCGCCACCGGATGGAAAGACAACAGTAAAATGCGTGCCCGCCTTACGGAAGTGCTGATGCAGGTGGGCCTGGGCTCTGTCGAAAAAAAGATGCCCCATCAACTCTCCGGCGGCGAACAGCAACGCGTGGTTATTGCACGCGCCCTGATCAATGAGCCGCAGATACTGCTGGCCGACGAACCTACCGGAAACCTCGACCCCGAGGTGTCGTCTGGTATCATGAAAATATTTCAACAGATAAACAACAGCGGCACAGCCATACTCATGGCCACCCACAGTTATGGCCTCATCAAAAGTTTCCTATGCGCGTATTGAAATGTGAGGATGGCAAAGTGCTCGACTCGGTCAACGAAAAATTCGAGCTGAGTACCGAGTTCTAGCTGCTCAACCCGTCGTTGTTTCCGGTTTTGTCGCCGCTGTGCTCCTGCTCCAGCTTATGCAGTTGCTGGTTCAGCAGGTCAATTCTCACCAAAAGGTTTAGCACCAGGGCGTCTTTCACTTTCTGACTGGGCCGGGTTTTCATCTCCTCACGCAGCACACTGTACATGGCTTCCAACTGATGGAAGTCGTGTGTGAATCCGTTGAGTCCGTCTTCGCGGGGGAACTCGTGGATCATCTCCACGCGCTGCGATATCTGCGATACATAAAACGCCTCCACTTCAGTGAATTCTTTCATTGCCACTTCACTTTGCTTTACTGCTACGGCCTTGGGCCACAGCAGGTAGGCGGACAGGCCATAAACAACATGGCGGCCACGCGCCACACGGCCGCGTTGTTCCAAAGCGATTGCCGCTGCCGCGGCAGGTTATCATCAATACGTCTCCACATCCGGTCCGATGGCGCTTTGTCGTCAAAGGCGCTCCGGTTGTTTTTTATGAAATCTTCCAGCTCGTCGTTCATATCTTTTGCGTTAACAGTGCTTTCAATTTATTCTTGGCCCGGTTCAACTGCGACTTCGAGGTCGACTCCGACACGCCGAGTATTTCTCCGATCTCCCTGGT
Source organism: Bacteroidia bacterium (assembly GCA_012031955.1). Next base: position 1,041 of record JAAURZ010000349.1, on the reverse strand, counting down.
GGTCGTACCCTTCCAGCAATATAGCGACAGCACCGTTCGGTATCCATCCGGCAACTGCGCCATCGCCCGTTTCACCCGATCAACAGTCAGTCCGTCACGATAATCAGCGACCGGCTCCTCCTCCACCACGTCCCACTCCTCGTTGTCGGGTATGGACTCCATCCTCCGTTTTTGCAGCAGGTTGATGGACTTGTTCACCACTATTCGCTTGAGCCAGGCACCGAAGGTGGCGTCGCCACGGTAGTGTTCGAGGTTGCGAAATGCGCTTATGAACGCTTCCTGCACGGCATCTTCGGCATCCTCTTCCCTGTGTGTGACCCTGTACGCCACGTTATACATGGCCTTCACATACAGCTTGTAGAGATTGTGAAAGGCCATGCGGTCGCCTGCCCGGCACCGCTCGATTAAATCCCCGTGTATATTTAGTACCTGCTGCTCCAAGGCGGTTTTTGGGCTTTCATGTTAATGACAAGGGAATTTAAGGAAGGTTGCAGGGCAACACCAAATAATTTCGGGGCCACGTCAGGTTGCGGCCTTCTCAGTGAGGCCACGCTCGCCGGCTATCTTGCGAAGGTACCCAAGGGCCTCGTCGCGTTCATTCTTGATTTGCCCGTCCAGGATGGCTTCCTTTATTTGTTCTTTCAAGTCGCCGATGATTCGGCTGGGTGGCAGGTTGTACATCTGTATGATTTCGTCTCCCGTCACCGGCGGTTGAAAATTCCTGATCCGGTCCTTCTCTTCCACTTCGGCCATCTTTGACTCTACGAGGTCGAAGTTTTTCAGAATACGACCGACCTTGCTAAGGTTTTTGGACGTAACATCAGCGCGGCAGAGCAGCATGAGTGCCTCCACTGCGTCGCCTGCGTCGAACAATAATCTGCGCACGGCGCTGTCTGTCACCTCCTTCGCCAGCGGGATGGGGCGCAAGTGAAGCCGCACCAGCTTTTGCACAAAGAGCATGCGCTCATCCATCGGCAATTTCATCCTCCTGAAAATGCCGGGCACCATGCGGGCACCCTTGTCTTCGTGGCCGTGGAAGGT
>JAAURZ010000348.1 GCA_012031955.1 Bacteroidia bacterium | reverse complement strand
TTGCTTCCATCGGCGCGTGTCGGACCGTGGCCAGCGAGAAAAAAGCAGGTTGCCCGTGCGTACCACCTTCACGTAGTTGGCAACGGGGGTGCCTGGCTTGAAGAGCTCAATGCCCAGCGACTTCAATTGCTGCTCCGGCGTCTGGCCAAGTGCATTGCCAACGCCAAGCGAACTAAGGAACACGCCAAGCATAAACAGTTTGCTAAAGGATTGCCTGTTGAGAAGTTGTTTCATACTGACATAGGGTTGTCAAAACCGGGTGATAGATTTGCTTATGAATTCCCTTTGAAGGTAGGAATTTGTATGTTTCCATAATCAATTTCTATCACGAAATGTCCATGCAACAGTGGTGAAGCTTGAGAATACAATGGCCTGGACTTACGGGTTGGTCAACAAAATCAATTTTAATCAATATGAAAGTGTTATCGCGTTGCCAATGGTCGCTTGGCTTTGATCAGTACATCAAGTATCACGACGAAGAGTGGGGCGTGCCGGTGCACGACGACAATGTTCATTTCGAGTTTCTCATTCTCGAGGGCGCTCAGGCCGGACTAAGCTGGTCGACCATACTTAAGAAGCGCGAAGGATACCGAAAGGCTTTCGCGGGGTTTGATCCAAAAAAAGTAGCCCGCTTTACCGAAGCCAGGTTGGAAAAAATATTGCTCGACCCGGGCATTGTCCGCAATCGCCTCAAAGTATTTGCGGCTGTAAACAATGCCAAACGCTTTCTTGAGGTCCAAAAGGAGTATGGATCTTTTGACGCGTACATCTGGGGCTTTGTGGGGGGCAAACCGATTGTAAATCGTTGGGAGTCGATGAAACAAGTTCCTCCCACCACAAAAGAGTCTGACGCACTAAGTAAGGATCTTCTCAAGCGTGGGTTTAAGTTTGTGGGCAGCACGGTTATTTATGCCCACATGCAAGCCTGCGGCCTGGTAAACGATCACGTAACAAGTTGTTTCCGTCACAAGCAGGTTCAGAAAATAAAATAGCAATTATGAAAGCGTACGTGCTCGCCATTGCATTGGCCGTCGCGGCCATCAAATGCTCATCTGCCGACAAGGATTGTATCGATGAATCAAAGATCAATCCCGAAGCAGCTTGTGCCATGATTTATAAGCCCGTGTGCGGGTGTGATGGCAAAACTTACAGCAACGATTGCATAGCTACGAACGCGGGCGTAACCAAGTGGGAGAACGGCGCATGTCCTGAGCGTTAATGAAGCGCCCCGCAGGCTTGCGGGGCGCTATCACTTACTTTCTTGGCATCAACTCATCGCGGTTGGCGGCAAGCCAGGCGAAAGTCGCCACGATCACTGCGTTCTGTTTCAAATCATCCGGAATCGCCTTGTCAAATCCATCGAGGCTGGTGTGATGGGTGCGGGTACGATACTCAATCGGGTCCTGGATAAACTGGAAGCCGGGCAAACCGATGCCATCAAAAGCAAGATGGTCAGTACCTCCGGTGTTGAACGTGGCGAGGGTGGCGGCATCGAGGTCGTTGAACGGGCGGAACCACTCGCGGAAAATATCGCGCACGCCTTCGTTGCCTTGCATGTAGATGCCTCTGAATTTTCCCGTGCCGTTATCCATGTTGAAGTACACAGAAAATTTTTCAGATCCGGGCTTGAATTTGGTTTCTTCGCCAACGCGCTCGCCAAGGTGTTTTTTTACATAACCCCCTGGATCCCAGAAGGCCCTGCTCCTCTCCACCCCACAATCCGATGCGATGGTACGGCGAGGTTGTATGCCCAGGCTCTTCATAATGCGTATCGCTTCGAGCATCACGGCAGACCCCGCGCCATTGTCGGTGGTACCCGTGGCACTATGCCACGAATCAAGATGGGCGCCGATCATTACTACTTCATCCTTCAAGTCTGTTCCGGGAATTTCAGCAATCACATTGTAGCCTTCCTCCGGCGTGGTGAAGGCGACGTCGAGCGTCAATTCGATTTTCACTTTTATCCCCTTCTCCAGCGTACGGAATATGCGGTTGTAGTGCTCCGACAGCATGCTTACCTGGGGCAGCGTAGCTGGCGCATTGGGGCTAAACGCGCGCGGCCTTTCACCTCGCGGCGTCTCGGGCGGAATCGGGAAATATGCTCCTGAAACAGTGAGTGCTCCATTGTCGCCGCGGCCTGCTCCGTGACTTATCACTGCCAGCGCACCTTCCTCTATGCAGAGCTTCCATTTCTGGTAGGTGATGTTTCAGGTGCCCGGTCGGAATCTGAAGCCACGATCGCTGCGCACATCGTTGGCCCATCGCAGCAGGGTAGAATCGTTGAAGCGTGTGGCGCCAGGCTCGAAGGCAAATGAAATTTTTGGTGGCAAGTCCATCATTATGACCTTTCCCTTCAGTTTGCCTTTGTATTTCTTCAGGTCGTCTTCCGTGGTGGCGTTGAGGTATATAACTTCACCCGTCACCGTACCCTTCACGGCGGGCGACCATGCCTTTGGATAACCCACCAGCGGATAGTAAGTGGGTTCCAGCATGTGCATGTGATACTTTTTTATGGACCAGCCTTTGCCTACGTCGCCCCATGTGTCAAATTGTACATTGGCCAGACCCCAGCTTTCCATCGTCTTTTTGGCGTAGGCGGCGGCACTCTTGTAACCAGGCGAAAACGAAAGCCGCGAGCCATTCACGTCGGTGAGCATTTGCAAAATGTCCATCACTTGTGACCTGTTAAAACCCTCGTCGCGAATTTTCGCAACGATTGTGGTGTCTATTTTTTCATGATGGGTTTGCGCGATGACCGCAAAAGGCATAAGCCACACCGCGAACAGAAAGAGCTGCCTCGATAACTTCATGGGATGTTTAGGTTATGTTGAAAGTCTAAGTTAACAAGCAACGCACAACCCTTAACATGAATTTTATGGCAGGTAGCTCTGCCGTTCAATAAATGCCTATGATTACACCAGTGGATATGACGTCACTGTTTCGGATGCTCGCTCAGGCTAAACCAGTTTCCCGAGTTGTCTTTAAAGAGGGCCTCGATTCCATAAAACTGTTCTTTGGGCTCCTGCATAAACTCTACACCTTTGGCTTTTAGTTCGGCGTATGTTGCCTTGCAGTCGTTCGTCTCGAACACACCCGACCCCATTTTTCCCTTGCGAATCAAGGCTTTGATTTGGTTGGAGGTTTCTTCGTCGAACATCTGGCCTGGGTTCACAGCCATCAGGATAATCTCCTGGTCGGTCCCCTTCGGCCTTACGGTCAGCCATCGGAAACCATTGTCCATTTTGGCGTCGGTGCCGACTTCGAATCCCAACTTGTTTACATAGAAGTCATACGCCTGGTCCTGGTCCAGAACGTAAATCGTAAAGTGCGACATTTTCGTGATCATGCTTTTGTTGTTTGTATGATACGAAGGTAGTGGCGGTCAAAAATACTCGCTTATTGAAAATTGCTATTCTTCGGCGCAGTGCATGATGGAGAAGCACGAAGGTATGAACCTGCGTGGCTGCAGTTTCGCAAGTGCCCTGGTCTGCATCATGCGCAGCCTGAACACCGCCGGTGTTTCGCCGGTAATGGATTTGAACTTGAGAGCAAATGAAGGGGCACTTTCAAATCCGACGTCGAAGCACACTTCGCTTACGGTAGCGTTGCCGAGCGCAAGGCGTTCCTTGGCTTTCTCTATTCTTCTTTCGGTCAGATATTGGTAGGGAGTGCGGCAATAGGAACGCTTAAAGAGCCTTATGAAATGAAATTTGGAAAAGCATGCTTCCGCGCAAAGCTTGTCCAGATCAAGGTCGCGATCATAGTTGTCGTCGATAAAAATCTTGGCCTTGGCGATTCGCGTGTGCACGTCCATACAACTAAATTAAAACTAATCGCTGTCCATTGAAAGGATCAATTGCTTTTGGACATCCGCACGCTCCAACTGCCTTCAAACTGCGTGACCTTGCCGGGGAGTGTGCGGGTTACAGGTCTTGTGTACAGGAGGGAGTCTTCTCCAATCTTCTGAATATTGTCGCTTAGCGAGTCTTTGCTGGCGGCACCTTCCAGGTATGCTTCAAGCAAAAGTTTCTCGATGTCGGGCGTAGCCGGATTTTCAGGGTCCAGCCATCGAACAATCACCTGCTGTTCTTCCTGTACTTGTGCGATGGTGTCGGCATTAAAGTCGGATGGCTCCAGGTTTGCGATTACATCG
>JAAURZ010000347.1 GCA_012031955.1 Bacteroidia bacterium | reverse complement strand
TGGCGAGTTCATCCCATTGCCGCATCCTGATACTAAGATCGAAGAGCGGGTTGGCTTCGAATGCGACAGCCTCCGCTTCGGTCATCACACCGCCCTGGTGTATCAGCGTCTGTTTGCTGGCTTCACTTAGTTTATCATAGTACTCGGGATATTTGAAGGTAAGGTAGCGCTTGGCGTGTACGTGGCTCTCGACGAGAAACGCGAGACGATCGGAAAAGCCCTTGCCTCTTAAATAGTCTGCGCCTATTTTTTCATGGCTCCGTACGCCGTAACCATCCATGTCGTTGGTTTCGTCTTTCATTGTACATATGTGACCGATGTCGTGGAAGAAAGCGGCCAGCACCACTTCATCGTCGTAGCCTTCTTGCATAGCCAGTTTGCGCGGCCTGCGACATATGCTCAAGCTGCGAAACCGGTTCACCGATGTAGTCTTCATCACCGTGTTGTTCGTACAATGAAAAGATTTCATCAACCTTGTTGTCAGTATTCATGGTTTCATACATTTTCATATCGAATGTAAGTATTCAACAAAAAGTTAGCAGGCCACCGAGTTGAAGTTAGTATTAAGTTTTGTGCTCGTAAAATTAATTTGGCGGCTGTGGTAATGGCGCTAACTTGCGGCAAATCACTTCGCGCATGACCATTCAACTTATCGTTTTCGACTTGGCCGGCACTACTGTCAAAGACAACAAAGATGTGCATCGGGTATTACAGCAGGCTTTGGCGGAAGACCGTGTAGCTATATCGTTGGACGAAGCGAATGCGGTGATGGGCATTCCGAAACCGATAGCCATACGCCAGCTTCTCGAAAGCCGCTACCAGGGCGAACGGTCTATTACCGAAGAGTGGATCGACGAAATCCACAAGCGCTTTGTGCGAAACATGGTGCGCTTTTACGAAGAAGACCCCGGCGTGGGAGAAAAGGACGGTGTAAGTGATACTTTTGCCGCATTGCGTAAGCACAACATCAAGGTGTTTGTCGACACAGGCTTCGACCGCCCGGTAACCGCGCCGTTGCTGAAGCGGCTTGGCTGGGAGGAACGCGACCTCATTGATGGAAGCGTCACCAGCGACGAAGTGCGCAACGGCCGGCCCTATCCGGACATGATCTTTGAGGCCATGCGCCAGGCCGGTGTACACGACGCCGCGCGCGTGGCGAAGGTTGGCGACACCTCCTCCGATCTCCAGGAAGGCAATGCCGCAGGCTGCGGACTTGTGATCGGTGTTACCTCCGGTGCCTTTTCAGCCGACCAATTGCGCTCCGAAGAGCACACCCACCTTATTCAAGACATTCCTGAAATACTGGAAATACTTGAACTGAAATAGCGACGCCCAACCCTGTACAATTGTCCTATATTTGCGTGTTAACAGAATATATGATGAGGCTGCAGATACTGGTTTCCGTCTTCTTGGCGTTTGTCGTTTGCACAGGCCATGCACAGAAAATCGAACCCACCCAGAAGGTCGCGGTCACCGGTGCTGTTGAGCGCGCGCTCGAAATTGACGTTTCCAAAATCCTTTCATATCCGACGCACGGCATTGGCGATTTGCTCATCACCAGTCACAACGGCGAGCCGCGTGGCACGAAAAAGAACCTCAAAGGCGTGTTGGTGAAGGATATGCTCGCGGAACTACCGCTCAAAGTCGATTCGCCCAAGGAGCTCAGTGAGTTCTATCTTGTTTTCGTTGCGTCGGATGGCTACAAAGTGGTGTTCTCGTGGAACGAACTTTTTAACTCACCAACCGGCGAACATGCCTTTATTGTGACGGAAGAAAATGGCGTGAGCATTGACAAGATGGAAGATCGCATTCTGATGGTTGTCGACAGCGACCTTAGGACTGGAAGCAGGCATGTCAAAAGCTTGTCAAAAATAATCGTGGGCCGGGCTCAATGATGACAGTGCTTACTACATCGCGCCTTGTGTTGCGCGAGTTCGGAATCGAAGACGCCACGTTTATCATCGAGCTGCTCAACTCCCCAGGTTGGTTGCAATACATTGGCGACAGGAATGTGAAAACGATTGAGCAGGCCGTAGCCTATCTTAACGAAGGGCCGCTGCGCACCTACCGTGAGTTTGGTTTCGGCCTTTCCTGCGTCACCATCAAAGAGACAGGCGAGCCGATAGGCATGTGCGGGTTGTTACGACGCGGCAATCTGGATCACCCCGATGTGGGATATGCATTTCTGTCCGCCTACCATGGCCAAGGCTACGCGGAGGAAATTGTAGGCGCCATGCTGGTGCATGCCAGAACCTACCACCGCTTCTCTACTATATATGCCATCACCCTACCCAATAACTCGGCGTCCATTCGGCTGTTGGAGAAACTGAAGATGCGCTATGTGAAGACCCTGGAGTATCCGGGTAGTTTTGAGCAACTCTCCCTCTATTCAACCTAGCACAACGGGCATGCTTGTTTACCCACGGTAAACGTTTTTCATTTCCGGCAGATATACTTGAATTGGTGTTACGGAAATATTAAATTCATATTAATTAAATGTTAATATGAAGAAAACTTTTTTTGCTGCTCAGTCTCTTCGTGCAAACCGCGATGGCAACCGGGGGGAACACCCGTTAACTGGCACGAAGGCGTTGTGGTGTTAAAAGACCGGCAGGTGATACGGGGCGAAGTGGCAACGCCAGGCGAGTTGATGGTATTGATGCGCACAGGCGATGACGTGACCGCGTTGCCGGCGCATAAGCTCGCCTCGGTGCAGTACTATGACCGGGCTGCCAATGTGAACCGGAAGTTTGTGCCGGTGGTGAGCGTCGAGCGCGGGTACCCCCTTACAACATTGTATGAAGTAGTTGTGACTGGTGAGGTGGAAGTGCTGCGCAGGCCGCAGTGGAGGGCGCCAACTTCATATAAGTTTCCACCAGACGGCTATATCTATTTTGTGCGTTACCGCGACGAAACTGTTTCTATTTGTCGGTTCAGGGGCAAAGTGTATCCGGCACTGCTACAGTCGCACAAGCCCGAACTCACACGATTCATCAAACGCCAAAAGCTAAACCCCAACGTGACGGCAGATGTAATTCCGATTATTCAGTTTCATAACCAACTTCCGGCGGTGTCGCTGGCGCGGCACTGACTTCCTTCTGCCACCGCTTGTGTTTTACATGGAAGTAGGCCATGGAACTTAGGATGAGCACGCCGCCAGCGACCGACATCACGTAACCTGAGGAAGAGAAGAACGACAGCCAGCTCAGTTCTGCCTGGCCGAACTGCTTGTAGAAGAGTACGCTCACACTCGCAAGGTAGCCGAACGAATCCGCTACATACATGATGAAACCGACAGTGCCCACATATTTGAATGAAGCGATAAGCCGGTCGAAAAACATGCTGTTGAAAGGAATGTAACCCATGTAGAGGCCCAGCCCGATCAACGTCATCCACAACTCAGGACCTATAAGACTTTTTTCGAACATCAACGTCGCGACGCCCACAAGCACCATCCCGATGAAAATGATGACATGGTTTACCATCAACGCGAGCTTGTTGTTCTTGATGATCATGACGCTGCCCATAATAATAAGCACGGCGAAAGAAACAGGCGTCTCCGTTTTTGTAAAAATCTCAGGCGAGTTGGCATAGCCCAGGGTTTTCCATACCTCGGCCGAGAAGTTGTCGCGGAAATCGCGGTAGGCTGTAAGCAGCATGTAACACAGCACAAATAAAATGATGCCCGGAAGAAACATACTTACGAAGCGCTGCCGTTCAGTCTTGTTCATAGGCAATCGCTTGGTGCGCATGCGCTCGTCGTCGGCGTTGGGTGGGGGTACCTTGTCGAGCAGCCACAGGAAGACAAGCAGCGGCACGAGGAACAGGCACGCTGCCACGAACGGCATCCATGTTTCGGAGACACCCCAATGCAGGATGATGTACGCGCCGACGGAACGGCACAACCCCGCGGAGAAGATAAAACTCACCGACAGTGCGGCGCCCAGCACCTCGGTTGTGCGCCGGCCTTCGAGGTACCCGAAGATCATACCCCATATCATGCCCAACGGCAAACCGTTGGTAAACAGGAAGACTATATTATAAGGCCGCGGTGTAACGGCGAATAGCAACCACGAAACACCGGCGATCGAGACCATCAACAGTATGCCCAGCGCCCTGCCCGTGGATTTCAGCTCAGAGATTACTTTAATGCCGATGA
>JAAURZ010000346.1 GCA_012031955.1 Bacteroidia bacterium | reverse complement strand
TTCGACGGCGGCCTTCAGCGCCGGAATATCCACCACATGACCGCGGCTCAGGTTAATAAAGATGGCGCCCTTTTTCATCAGGGCAAATTCTTTTGCACCGACCAGGTTTGTGTTGGTTGGCCGGCCGTCCACGTGCATGGAAATTACATCCGCCGACTCCAGCAGTTCGTTCATGCTGCGGCACTTGGTCGCGTTGCCAAGGCCGAGTTTTTCTTCGGCATCGTAGTATAGCACTTGCATGCCCATGGCTTCGGCCAGCACCGACAACTGGGTGCCGATGTTGCCGTATCCTATGATGCCCAACTTTTTGCCGCGCACTTCGAAGCTGCCTTTTGCAGACTTGTCCCATTCGCCCTGGTGCATCTTCACCGATTTGTCGGGGATGTTGCGAATGAGCATGATCATCTGCGCGATCGCGAGCTCGACCACGGAACGCGTGTTGCTGAAGGGTGCATTGAACACGGCCACGCCTTTTTGGTGGCCACTTTCAAATCGATCTGGTTGGTGCCAATGCAGAATGCGCCGATCACCATCAGCCTGTTGGCATGCTCCAGCACGCGGGCCGTCACCTGTGTTTTGGAACGGATGCCCAGCACCGATACGTTTCTTATTTTCTCGATCAGTTCATCTTCCGTCATGGCGGCGGTATGGGTTTCGACGTTGAAACCATCGGCACGCAGAAGTTCTACTGCCACCGGGTGTACATTTTCCAGCAGCAGTACGTTGATGCGGTTCTTGGGGTAGGAGATGGCTGTATTCAATTTGTTCAGGTATAAAAATTCGTCGAGACTGGGTGCTATGTGGTCGGCATTTCCCATCACGCTCTCGCGTTCTACATTTTCGGTGAATGCATAAAACTTGTTGGCAAGGCCGGACTTCTTTATCTCGTAGTCGGTGTAACCATCCCCGATAACGTACACGTCTCCGGGAAGATTCAATCGCTTAAGCTGCTCTACTTTTCCATTGTTCACCGACAAGGGGTTGCTTTCGTCGAAGCCGACTACCTTGCCCTCGGTATCAAACCTGAAGTCGTTGGCCAGCACGTTCTCGGCCTTTATGCCATATTCAGTCACGATGGGTACAATGAAATCCTTGAACCCGTTTGAGATGATATAGATGCTGTCGGCGTGGCTCTGAAAAAATTCGCGGTTGCGCCTGAATGAATCCGAGACCAGTCCCTTAAGTCGGTCTACCAACACAGGCAAGTGCTTTTGATGTGGCGACAGGATGTGAAGCCGTTTTTCAAGCGACTCACGGAATGAGATCGATCCATCCATACCTTGGCTGGTGATGTCTTTGATGCGCTGGATCTGCTTTTCCTTGTCAGCGTTTCCGTTCAGGGAAATATCAGCCAGCACGTCGAAGGCTTCTACTTTGGTGAAGGTGCTATCGAAATCGATTACGAAGTATTTGTTCGGCTTCATCGTGGTGTGGTGAAGCGCAAAGGTAGAAATTGACCCGACCTTTTGCGTTTATGCTGTCGCGAATTTTTTTGAGGGAGGTCCTAACGATTGATAGTTGGAGCGGGCTCGCCTCCTTTTGAATGAATGCATTGCAATAAACACATGACCTCGTCAAGTGTCAGGCCGAATTCACCACACGAATATCAGCAGCCGTGAGCAAACGTCGCTGCGGCGCGCAAGCAGGTTTCATTTCGACAGTTCGTAAAACATACAGGCGGCGGTGTCGGGGCATACGTGCGAGAACTCGCTCGAGTTTTTCACAGCGTCGGGCACAGCGTCGCGCTGCACGTCTTTGAAACCTTTCTTATGAAAAAATTCACGCGCGGTTTCGGTCAACAAATAGATGGCTTTCACATGCTGGTTGCGCGCCTCGTCGATGAGTGCTTCGGTGATGTTGGAGCCGAGCGATTTTCCGCGCACGCCCAGTTTCACCGACAGCGACCGCAGCAGGGCATAGTCGCCAAGACGTTCCAACGCCCCGGTGCCCACCAGCGAAGGGCCGTCGTAGTAGCCGATCAGTATGCTGTTTTCAGGCGACAAATCGTCGGTGGGTAGTCCGGAAGATTTTACCAATGCGCGGAACGCTTCGAACTCCGCCGCATCCTGAATTCTTTTATACGCTAGCTCCATGGTTCAATATAGGAACATCTATTACGAATTTCAATTTCCGCACAGCCGGGTTCGCAGCATGCTTCATTTGCAGGATTTTGCGTCTCGGCTTTCTCGCCCGGCTTCTCACCATATACGGTTATGCTCAATATGCTCGCCTTCGATTGCATGGCCGCCAACTCGGGCCCGTCTACATACTCGCGTAGTATATGCGCGGGAATCACAATGCGTTTTTCTTTTTGGATCTGAACGTTTGCAAACCCGGCGTCGATAATTGTCGACAGGTAGTCGCTCTTTTGAATGGCACCTGACACGCACCCCGCGTACATTTCGGCAGCGTGCCGGATACCGTCTGGCAAATCTCCCACCAGCACAATGTCTGAAATGCTGAAGTGGCCGCCGGGCTTGAGTATGCGGTATGTTTCCTGGAACGCCTTCCCTTTGTTGGGTACAAGATTCATTACGCAGTTGCTCACCACCACGTCGGCCGCGTTGTCGCCTATTGGAATTTGTTCGATGTCGCCGTAACGGAATTCGACATTGTTGTACCCTAACTTATCAGCGTTGGCTCTCGCCTTGTCGATCATCTTTTCGGTAAAGTCGATGCCGATCACTTTGCCTTTCTCGCCGACTACGGCACGCGCCACGAACGCATCATTGCCTGCGCCTGCGCCAAGGTCGACCACCGTGTTGCCTGGTTTGATTTGCGCATACTCCGTGGGTAGCCCGCAGCCCAGGCCGAGGTCGGCGTCCTTCACATAACCTTCTATCTTATGGTAGTCGTCGGCCATCACGCTTTCGTCGATGGTGCCGCATCCGCACAGCGCGCCACAGCAGTCGCTGTCGTTGTTCGCTACTTCGGTGTATTTTTCCTTCACGATCTCCTTGAGTCGTTCAGTTTGGCTTGGGTTATTCTTCATGATAGTTATCGTAATATTGCGATTAAATAGTTCAAAAAAATATCAGCAGCAACCTGGGTCCTTGTAGTTCTCAAAGAGGCGATGGAGCAATTGCTGCGCGTGGCGCCATGCCTTTTCATCAATACAGTAACATACTTTGGGGCCGTCGATGTCGCCTTTCACGAGGCCGGCTTGCTTAAGTTCTTTCAGGTGTTGAGAGACGGTGGATTGGGAGAGGGGCATCTCGTCTACAATGTCGCCACATACGCAGCTTCGCGCCGTGGCAAGGTACTGGACGATGGCGATGCGAGCCGGATGGGCCAGCGCTTTGGCGACCGCCGCAAGGTCTATCTGTTGTTTGGTGAATCCTTCTGTTTTGGTAAGTCCCATGTCCGTCTTTATCGTAAAATTACGATAAAGGTTTCAAACCAAAAAAACTTCTGCAAAGATTTCAGTGGACTACTTGCGTTTCAGCATCTTTTTCAACTTGACCTCAACGATGTTGTCGGGACCGAGGCCATACTTGGGCAGGAGCTGTGTCGGTGGGCCGCTCTCGCCGAAGGAGTCGTTGACCGCGACAAACTCTTGGGGTGCAGGGAAGAAACGGGAGAGTACCTGCGCGATACTGTCGCCGAGGCCGCCGTTGATCTGGTGCTCTTCACATGTAACTACGCACCTGGTCTTCTGAACGGAATCGAGCACGGCTTGCACATCGAGCGGCTTGATGGTGTGCATGTTGATCAGCTCGACGCTTACACCCTTAGCGGCGAGTTTTTCTTCTGCCTCCACCGCGTTCCATACAAGGTGCCCGCAGGCGATGATGGTTACATCGGTACCGGTTATGAGCGTGTCGGCTTTTCCAATGGCGAAGGGCCTGTCCGGCGTCATGAAGATCGGCCAGTTGGGGCGTCCAAAGCGAAGGTAGGCCGGGCCGGTGTGTGTGCCCAGGGCAAGGGTTGCCGCTTTGGTCTGGTTGAAGTCGCAAGGCACAATTACAGTCATGCCCGGCAGCATTTTCATCATACCGATGTCTTCGAGTATCTGGTGCGTCGCGCCGTCTTCGCCTAAAGTCAAACCCGCGTGAGACGCGCAGATCTTCACATTCTTACCGGAGTAAGCGATTGATTGACGTATCTGGTCGTAGACGCGGCCGGTCGAAAAAGTTTGGCAAAGGTGCCCTGTGAAGGGG
>JAAURZ010000345.1 GCA_012031955.1 Bacteroidia bacterium | reverse complement strand
GTTGAAGCGAAGTTTAAGATCGGCGTTTGGGGTGTGTGGGACGCAAGGTTTGTGTGTGACCTGTCTTCTTGTCAAAGCGCGCGAGCGATCCGCCTTGCGACATGGCAAAGCCGTAGCGGTTGTCGTCGAGGTCGGGCATCGCGTCGAAACCATCACCGAAAAGAATTTCCTGCCAGAATGAATTTCTCACGCCTCCCACAGTCCATGTATATGCGGGCCCCACCCACGATCCGTTGTCCTGCATTCCGCCGTACAGATTGTAAGGATAATCCATGTCTACGTTGACATGATAGAATTGCCCGACGGGTATGTTTTCTATGAAGCGCCATGTTTTGCCTTTGTCGTAAGTGATGTTCAACCCGCCGTCGTTGCCATCGATCATGAAGGATGGGTTTTCAGGGTTGATCCACCATGCATGATGATCGGGATGCACACCCGAGTAAGGAAGCAACGTGCGAAACGACTTGCCTCCATCTTCAGACATGTTCACCAATGAGAAGAGCGAATAAATTCGATTCTCGTTTTCGGGATCGACATAAATTTCCGAATAGTAAAACGGCCGGTTGCCTATCTCGCCCTTGTCGTTCACTTTCGTCCACTTGAAGCCGCCGTCTTCGCTTCTATACAGCGCGTTGTCTTTGGCCTCGACAAGGGCGTACACGATCTCGGGTTTGTTGTAAGCGATGGCGATGCCGATCCTTCCAAGTTCGCCATCGGGCAGACCGTCTTTGGCGGACACCTTCGTCCACGACTTACCGCCATCGAAATGATCTGCAGGCTTGAGCCGGGCCCTCCCGACTTGAAAGTCCACGGCCAGCGGCGGTGTTCCCACATGGCCGCACAGCTTGTTGGGATTGGTTGGATCCATCACAATATCCGCACACCCTGTGCGGTTGTTTTCAAACAAGACTTTGCTCCATGTGTCGCCGCCATCGGTCGTTTTAAAAACGCCGCGCTCGGGGTGCTCGCCCCACGGAGAACCGATAGCGCCCACATACACGGTGTTTGGGCGATTTGGGATCGATGATGATGCGGTGGATGTTGCGCGTGGCTTCGAGCCCCATCAGCTTCCACGTTTTTGCCTCCGTCCAGACTTTTGTAGATGCCATTGCCTCCGTTGAGGCTGTTGCGTGGATTCCCTTCGCCGGTGCCCACCCACAACACAGATGGATTGTCTTGCTGAACGGCAATAGCGCCGACAGACAAGACCGACTGTTTGTCGAACAGCGGCTCCCACGAAACTCCACCGCTTGTAGAGCGCCAAAGTCCGCCAGAGGCGGCGCCCGCGTAAATGATGTCGGGGTTGGAGATAACACCCTGTATGGATGTAATACGACCGCTCATGCCGGCGGGTCCCACGCTGCGGGGTTTCATCCCTTTCAGCTTGTCCATGTTCAGGTCCTGGGCAAAGGACGTCGCCATCGTGAGCACGGTGAAAACGCCCGTGAGAAATTGTAAAAGTCTTCGCATAGGTTAATGGTTAAGAGTAATGCTGTTAAAGATAGCACTCTCGCGTTGCGGCCGTAGCGGTTTGGGATAGAAAGCGTTTGACTTGTTTGAACGGAATGCGTCAGGCGATGTACTTCAATTCTTTCAGGTCGGCAAAGATGCGGGCGCCGTTGTGTTCGATGCACAGCCGGCCGGATTCGTCTACATCGTGTATCGTACCTTCGATTGAAGCACCGCGATAGAGAAAAGTACGCCGCTCGTTGCGCCAATAGAGATTGGCCGCGTACTCGGCCTGCAACGCCGCCGGCCCATGCTGCTTGAGCTTCAGGTAACCGGCTTCGAGGTGAGTGGCCAGCAGTGCGAGCAGCGCGTCCAGATCGTTGTGTTTTCCGGTTACCAATTTATCGATGTCGCATTGGGCACGTCAAATGCCTGCTGGTTCACGTTTATTCCAATGCCGGCCACAGTGTGGTTGATGCGATTCGCCTGCACCGTATTCTCCACCAGTATGCCCACCATTTTGCGCGCGCCCGACATCACATCGTTGGGCCACTTTACACGCAGGCCGGGTACGTTCGCTTCGGCAAGTGCCTGCGCTACCGCCAGCGAACTGAACATATTCAATGCGAACTGCTGGTGCGGTGCCAGGAACGTTGGTTTGAATACGATGGAGAAGGTCAGATTCAGACCAGCCGTGGCTTCCCACGCGTTGCCCCGCTGGCCGCGACCCGCCGTTTGGTTGCTGGTGATTACAATCGTGCCTTCGCCGGCTTTTGCTGTTTTCACAAGCTCCCAGGCCAGGTCGTTTGTGGAGTGACATTCTGGCACATAAATCAGGTTCTTTCCGAAGAAAAGCGTTTTGGCAGGGATTTTATACAAAGTAAATGTATTAGTTTTGTAAGATTTAGTAAGTCCGAAACAGAGCCTCTGCAAGCAAAAAACGAAATTAGTTTAATGACGAAAAAAGGAAGGGTGCCAGCGCCGAAAAACTGAGTGAAATGATCGTAAAAGGCATGCAGGAAAAGAAGGCACTGGACATTGTGGTGATGGATTTGAGGGGGATCAAGAACGCAATCGCTGACTTTTTCGTGATCTGCTCAGGCAATTCCGACAAGCAACTGGATGCTATTGCAGAGTCGATTGACAAGGAAGTTCACATAGCCCTGCAGGAAAACCCCTGGCACGTGGAGGGCAAAAACAATAAAGAGTGGATGTTACTCGACTACATTGACGTGGTGGCACATGTTTTTCGCAAGGACAAGCGGGAGTTTTACGCCCTCGAGCGGCTCTGGGGCGACGCGGAAATCACTGAAATACAAGAATTTTCCAAGAACTAATTCAATATCACCACGTTATTCATTTGATATTTTTAAATTGACAATTAGAGATGGCGGACAAACAGAAGGATAATAAACAGCTTTTACCTAACAAACCTCCCCGGGGCAATTACCAGATCTGGGTCATACTGGTAACGATCGCCGTGATTTTCGGCGTCATGTACCTGAGTCAGGCCTCAGACATCCCCACTACCAACATGCGGGATTTTGCCCAGATGGTACAAAGCAAAGACGTGGAGAAAATTGTGCTGATCAAAAAGCAGGACCTCGTTGAAATCACGCTTAAAAAAGAGGCGCTCGAAAACGCGAAATACAAGTATTCGCTGGAGAAGAAAACGATCAATACCAGCTCGAGCGGACCGCACTTCAAAATGGAGATCGGTTCCGTCACCAAATTCGAGCAGGACTATGACGCGATCAAGAAGAATATTCCGCTGGACGAACAAATTTCAATCAAGTACGACGAGCGCAACGACTACCTGAGCATGCTGCTGCAGTGGGGCTTCCTGTTCCTGCTGTTGTTTGGCTTCTGGATGCTCATGCGCCGCATGACAGGCGGTGCCGGCCCGGGTGGCCAGATTTTTAACATCGGCAAATCGAAAGCTGCCTTGTTCGACGCTGAGAACAAAGTAAAGATCACTTTCGAAGATGTGGCCGGGCTCGACGAAGCCAAAGAGGAAGTAAAAGAAATAGTAGAGTTCTTAAAGAACCCATCCAAGTTCACCAAACTTGGTGGCAAGATCCCTAAAGGTGCGCTGCTCGTGGGCCCTCCGGGTACCGGCAAAACGTTACTTGCAAAAGCCGTTGCCGGCGAAGCCGCTGTACCGTTCTTCTCGCTTTCAGGTTCCGACTTCGTAGAGATGTTTGTGGGCGTGGGTGCGGCACGCGTACGCGACCTGTTTAAGCAGGCCAAAGAAAAAGCACCTTGTATCGTATTCATCGACGAGATCGACGCAATAGGCCGTTCGCGTGGGCGCGGACAACTACCCGGTGCGAACGACGAACGTGAAAACACACTTAACTCATTGCTCGTGGAAATGGACGGGTTTGCCACCGACTCTGGTGTCATCATCCTGGCAGCCACCAACCGCCCCGACGTGCTGGACTCTGCGTTGCTGCGTCCTGGCCGTTTCGACAGGCAGATAAGCATAGATAAGCCGGACATAGTAGGCCGCGAGGCTATTTTTAAAGTCCACCTGAAACCCATCAAGCTCGACCCGTCGGTCGACATTAAAAAGCTTTCGGCACAAACGCCTGGTTTCGCCGGCGCCGAAATAGCCAACGTGTGCAACGAAGCGGCCCTCATGCCGCGCGGCGCGATAAGAAAGCGGTGGAAATGCAGGACTTTCAGGACGCGATCGACCGCGTGATAGGCG
>JAAURZ010000344.1 GCA_012031955.1 Bacteroidia bacterium | reverse complement strand
TTAACAAACCCCAAATGCTACCGATTGAAAAGGATACTCCTCCTCATATTCACTTGCTGGCTGGTGGCTTGCGATGAAGAGCAACTGAGTACAGCGCCTCCGGAAGGTAAGGCAGGATCGCTGGCCAGGTTTGCCATGGTCGATAACTATTTGTATGTGGTAAACAATTCGTCCATCAGGATTTTTAAAATGGATGATGCAGGTGCTATCCACGAAGAAGCGGCACGGGAAGTGGGCATCGGGATTGAAACCATTGTAGCCAGGGGTAATCATCTCTTTCTTGGCGCATCCGACGCCATGTATATCTATGACATTTCAGACAGGATTGCACCCCAACTGTTGTCGCGGTACAGCCACCTCATCGGATGCGATCCGGTGGTAGTGCAGGACATCTATGCTTATGTTACGATTCGCATAGGAAGTTGTCGCGAGGCGGGCAACGATGTGCTTGAAGTGATCGACATTTCGGACGTCACTAATCCACTGTTGCTGAAGACTTATGACATGAATTCGCCCCATGGCCTGGGTATAGATGGTGATCTGTTGTTTGTTTGTGAAGGAGACTTTGGTCTTAGAGTGATGAACGTTTCAAATCCCCTTGAGGCCGCCACCGTCAAACAATATCACGACATCCACGCCTACGACGTTATCACCAACAACGGTGTCCTGATCCTTACCGGCGACGATGGCATATTTCAATATGACTACAGCGATCCGCTCGCCATCACACAACTGAGCCACCTCGGTATCGCACTGTAAAATGGATCCGCAAGGCAAACTCTGAACGAATGGCATTGACCCGCAACATTCTCAGCCCATCCACATCAGCCAACTGCCTATGAAGCGGTGGCTCACGATATGTATGCTCGCCATACCACTGCTTGGTTCGGCACAGGAAGAATCGCCAGCGGCCATTGCAGCGGCGTGGGCTTTTAAGTGGAGCCCTCTTCATTTGCTCAATTATTATCCTACAGCCCAGTTCGCAGTGGAGCGACGATTGAAGTCCAACTACTCAGTCGTGATCGACGGCGGATTGGTGATTAAGAATCTTGGCGACAACCCGGACGAATCAGGCTTTGATAAGTCTGGTTACAAGCTGAAGGTTGAACCTCGTTACTACTTCTTCAGTCCGGGTGAGCATGTGATGAACTTCTTTCTGGCGCCCGAATTCTACGTCAACCATGTCGACTATAAGCGCTCGGCCACCTATGGCAAAAATTGCGATGAGTTCGGGCAGTGCGACTACTTTCAGCTTGAGACGTATCGTATGCAATACCGCGAGAAGGGGATCAACTTCAAGGTCGGAGTCAGTCACATTTTCAGCAGCCGGCTCATGATGGAGTATTGGCTCGGCGTTGCCTATCGCGACATCGCATACAAGCAGGTTGACTTCCCCGACGGTACGCAATACCTTACCGAATCAGCCTGGATAAGTTGGGAGCCAACTGAAGAAACCCGCACCGTCATCCGGCCCACCATGAGCTTTCGTATTGGCTACGCCATCCGTTAATTCATTTTTTTAATTCGAGACTAATTGTTTTCTTTGCACCAGCTTATCCAGAAAGACTGAGGGAATGGGCCCTGTGACGTCTTAGCATCCTATCCTCCCCGCGAGGGTGTTGTGCTAACTCCCATCTGCCGCAAGGCGGAAAAGATAGGCCAACCCAACCTGCCGGGCTCTCTGGAAAGCTGCAAACTAAATGATGGAGAGCTTATGTCTATTCAAGAAATCTTAAAGCAAAGGATACTTGTGCTCGACGGTGCGATGGGCACCATGATTCAGCGCTACAAACTCGAAGAGGAGGACTTTCGTGGTGACCGGTTCAAGGACCACCAGTTCCCGCTTAAAGGCAACAACGACTTGCTGTCGCTCACCCGGCCCGACATTATCAAGGCCATTCATCGTCAGTACCTTGATGCCGGTGCCGACATTATCGAAACCAATACCTTCAGCGGCACTTCTATCGCGCAGGCCGACTATCACCTGGAGTCAATCGTGTATGACCTCAACTATCAGTCAGCGAAAATTGCCAAGGAAGTGGCCGAAGAGGTAACGCGCGAAACACCAGACAAGCCGCGGTTTGTAGCGGGCGCAATGGGCCCAACAAACAAAACCGCTTCTCTTTCGCCCGATGTAAATAACCCCGGCTATCGCGCCATTACCTACGACGATCTCGTGCGCGCTTTCAAAGAACAGGCACGGGGACTTGTCGACGGTGGCGCCGATGTGCTGCTGCTTGAGACCATCATCGATACCCTCAATGTGAAGGCTGCCTTGTTTGCCATACAGGAGCTGTTTGAGGAAATCGGCAGACAAGTGCCCGTGATGGTATCCGGTACAATTACCGACGCGAGCGGACGAATTCTTTCGGGACAGACCACCGATGCATTTCTCATATCAGTCTCACACGTACCGTTGTTAAGCATCGGTTTGAATTGTGCGCTTGGGGCCGACAAACTGAGACCCTATTTGCAAATACTCAACGAACAGGCCCCGTTCTTTGTGAGTGCATACCCCAATGCGGGTTTACCCAACGAGTTTGGTCACTATGACCAGACGCCCGAAGAAATGGCGCAACAGATAGAAGAGTACCTGAAAGAAGGACTCGTAAACATCGTAGGCGGATGTTGCGGCACCACACCCGACCACATCAGGCTAATTGCCGGACTGGTAAAGAAATATTCGCCGAGAAAGCTGGAAGAAACTAGTAGAGAATTAACGATTCGAAAAGAATGATTCACGCACCCGGTACCAACAAGGAATCGCGCCGGCGACGAAGAAAACCTATGAGAGACCAAAATGTTTTGCAGTTAAGTGGCCTTGAAGCCATCACGATCACACCCGATTCCAATTTCATCAACATCGGCGAGCGAACCAACGTGACGGGCTCCGCCAAATTCCTTAAGCTGATTAAGGAAGATAAATTTGATGACGCGCTGGAAGTGGCACTGGACCAGGTGCGCGGTGGTGCGCAGGTAATCGACGTGAACATGGATGAAGGCATGCTCGACACCAAAGCGGCGATGGTGCTGTTTCTTAACCTGATGGCGTCAGAGCCGGAGATTGCCCGCATCCCCGTGATGATCGACTCGTCTAAATGGGAAGTAATTGAGGCAGGCCTCAAGTGCATTCAAGGTAAGGGCATCGTTAACTCAATAAGTCTTAAAAAACGGGGGAGCAGGAATTTTTGACGCAGGCAAGACTCGTAAAAAGATACGGCGCGGCTGTGGTTGTCATGGCGTTCGACGAAGACGGCCAAGCCGATACATACGACCGACGTATATCAATTTGCAAGCGCGCCTACGACATACTCACACGCCAGGTAAAATTCGCCCCGCAAGACATCATCTTCGACCCGAATATCTTCCCGGTCGCCACCGGCATTGAAGAACACAGGAACTATGCCGTAGATTACTTCAAAGCAACCCGGTGGATACGCGAAAACCTGCCGCATGCACATGTGAGTGGAGGTGTAAGTAATGTATCATTCAGCTTCCGCGGCAACCAGCGCGTGCGCGAAGCCATGCACGCCGCCTTCTTGTATCATGGTATTCAACACGGGATGGATATGGGCATTGTGAATCCCACCATGCTCGAAGTGTATGACGAGATCGATAAAGAATTGCTGGAGCGCGTGGAAGACGTACTCCTCAACCGCCGCGACGACGCCACCGAACGATTGCTTGAATTTGCGGAAACGGTGAAAGGTGCCGCACGCAAGAAGGAATCCGACGACGCCTGGCGACAGGGAACTGTTGAAGAGCGTATTACACACGCGCTGGTAAAAGGCATCATCGACTTTGTCGATGCAGACACCGAGGAGGCAAGACAAAAATATGGACGACCGCTCCATGTTATTGAAGGGCCGCTCATGGCCGGCATGAACGTAGTGGGCGATCTGTTCGGAGCAGGCAAAATGTTTTTACCCCAAGTGGTTAAGAGCGCGCGTGTAATGAAAAAGGCAGTAGCCTACCTTACGCCTTATCTCGAAGAAGAGAAGAACCAGGGAGGAGAAGATAAACAGGCAGCCAAAATTCTGCTGGCCACCGTGAAAGGAGACGTGCACGACATTGGCAAGAACATCGTAGGTGTGGTGCTTGCGTGCAACAACTACCAGGTGGTAGACCTTGGCGTAATGGTACCGACCGAAAAAATTATTGAAG
>JAAURZ010000343.1 GCA_012031955.1 Bacteroidia bacterium | reverse complement strand
CGACATTTTTATGATTTTAAAAATTTTTTCAAATAACCATCAAAGAAGAAAACGATTGCGGTTTTATGTTAACCCTCCTTTATTAAAATTACTGTAATATTTAGAAAGGTAAGGGTAATTAGTGAGGCATAACCTCTAATTTTTCGATCATATTGATAAAGATGTGGGTCCCTAAATACCCAGTCTGTTTTGCAAAACCTTAAACCTTTAAATTCTATGATCGAAATTCTCCAAGATTCAACCCTAATCCAACCGGCAGCCGGGGCGGATGCAGCGCTAGCGGATTCGCTGCAGTCTGTGATGGTGCAGCTCCAGGAAACGAAGGCTGCGTTGGACAACACCCTTTTTACCACCAATAACGTCTGGATGATGCTTTCCGCGGCGCTCGTGTTCATCATGCACCTCGGTTTTGCCACCGTGGAGGCAGGGTTTACCCAGGCCAAAAACACGGTCAACATCCTGTTCAAAAACACAATGACGGTGGCCATCGGACTGTTGACCTACTGGATTGTGGGTTTTAATCTGATGTATCCGGGCTTTGAAGAAGGAAGCTACAGTTGGTTCGGCTTCGCCGGATTCGGATTGTCACTGCCCGACGGCGGCGGAACTTCTGCCTATAACCCGGGCTACACCTATTGGACGGACTTTCTCTTCCAGGGCATGTTTGCCGCCACCTGCGCCACCATCGTGTCGGGTGCGGTAGCAGAACGCATTAAAGTGTCAGCCTACCTTATCTATACAACAATTTACGTCGCCTTCGGCTACACTATCATCGGATCGTGGAAGTGGGGCTATGGATTTCTCAACGACATGGGTTTCCACGACTTCGCCGGCTCCACACTCGTTCACTCTGTGGGCGGCTGGGGAGCGCTCGCCGGTATCTGGATACTCGGCGCACGGAGCGGAAAATATGTAAATGGCAAGTCCACCGACTTCCCAGGTTCTTCTGTACCATTGGCTACCATTGGCGTGTTTCTGTTGTGGTTGGGATGGTTTGGATTCAACGGAGGTTCGGTGCTATCTGCCGATCCTGCCGGCACGTCCATCGTGCTTGTAACCACATGCCTTGCCGCTGCAGCCGGTTCAATCGGCGGATTCCTCGGTGGCATCACGCTCTTTAAACGCATCGACTTCGGTATGGTACTCAACGGAACACTTGCGGGCCTGGTGGGCATAACCGCCGGTGCCGACCAAATGTCGCCGTTCGAAGCGGTGATCATCGGTTTGATCTCCGGCTACCTGGTAGTGCTCGCCGTGATCTTCGTCGACCGCGTGCTCAAACTTGACGACTGCGTGGGCGCTGTGTCCGTCCACCTCGTGTGTGGCATATTCGGTACCCTCTGTGTTGGCATCTTCGGTGCCAAGGCAGGATGGGATCAATTTGTTGCCCAACTCATTGGCGTGGCTGCCTGCGGTGCGGCCGCCTTCACCCTGTCATTCATCATCTTCAAAGGACTGGATTTAATCTACGGCATCCGTGTATCGGCCGACCACGAAAAAATGGGTATGGACAGCCACGAGCACGGCATACGCGGCTACACCATCATCTACGAAGACTAACCTTAAACTTTATTTGCCGGGAGCCTCACCAGCTCCCGGCATTTTCCAAAATCTTCAAACAAAACTAAATACTCTATGAAAGATCTTTTTAGCAAAAAAATACTGGCAGCCATCACTATGACGGGCCTGTGCTTCGTGTCTCTATCCGTTGCCGCTCAGGAAGAAGAAGTGCCTGAGCCGGAGAAAACATTTACGCTGTCGGGCTCCGTTGATACTTACTTCCACACCTCGTTTGGCTCTGAAGATGACGCGCCCACCACGTCATTTGCCAATAACCCGGGATTTGCCATCGGTATGGCGAATCTCATCGCGAAGTACTCGGGCGAAAAAATCGGATTCACGGCCGACCTCGTGTTTGGTCCCCGCGGCCAGGCTGCGGTGTTTGCCAGCGAGCAGGGTATCGTGAACCAACTCTACGCCTATTTGAAAATCGGTAATGCCGTTACACTTAACCTTGGCCAGTTCAATACTTTCGTAGGGTACGAGGTGATTTCGCCGTCGGTAAACTTTCATTATTCCACTTCCTATATGTTCTCCTACGGTCCATTCAATCACACAGGGTTGAGAGCCGATTTCGATTTTGGCGGTGGCCTTGGTGCGAAGCTTGCGATCATGAACCCGACCGACCTTGTTGAGTTCAACCCGGTAGGCACCTACGTAGCGGGCGCGCAAATTGGCTACTCCAACGACAGTGGCGGCGCCTGGCTGAACTTCCTCTATGGCGATCACGACGGCAAACTCGAAGACAACATTGCCATGGTGCGTCGGCGGGAAGTCTTTTTCAGGCCGACCTTACCGCAGGTTTTAACCTAAGCGACGCCTTTTACCTCGGTTCAATGGAACGTACAGGACGATCGCTACCGGCGAAGAGCTAGTAAACGGCGATGTACAAGACGCGACGGGCGATGCCAGCGGATTCTACGGCATAGCGATCTATCCGAAAGTAGCTTTCTCCGACGCTTGGGCTGCAGGTATTCGCGCCGAATACTTTGGGGAATTCAACAGCGGTGCCGGCGCAATTGCCACGGATGGCGAGGGAGACGGTACCATGATCGATGTGACATTTTCACTCAACTACACTGTAGGAAACCTGCGTATCATCCCTGAGTTCCGCGTGGACCTCGGCTCTGAAGACAACTATTACAAGAAAGACTTCGACGGCACTACCAAGTCGCTGAGCACTTTCACGCTCGCCGCCGTTTACAGTTTCTAAAAATACCGGGAAAGGATATTCATCCGTGGAGATGCGTGTCCTTTCCCTTTAACAAATGAAGTTATGAGTAGATTGCTTCATATAATATTTTTCGCGGCAACATTGAGCTTCGCTCAGTTGCCCACCGACCAGGATGCCAAAGTGGTATTTGTCGAGGTGGTAAAAGCCGACTCCCTGTCGAAGGGCGACTTGTTTCACAATGCCAGGGTATGGACCGAAGCGCTCGACAAAAAATTGACCATCACCTATGTCGACTCTGTCAAGGGCGAATTGTCAGGTCATGGTTCCCTGCTCATTTACTACCAGCAGGGTGTATTCAGAAAATTAAGCGGCCGTGTTTCATTCGCCGCCACAGTCGAAGTAAAAGACGGCAAGTACCGTTATACTTTCACCGACTTCGTTTACCACTATTATGAAAGAGACCGCTACTACAACATGGTGGAAACCAACCGTACCAAGAAACTCGAAGATGAGGAGGCGGCAGGATGGCAGAAGAAGTGGGAGCAGTGCCGCGTAGATACGCAGTTGGAGATAAAGGGAATGATTGCGTCACTGGATAAGCGCATGAAGGCAAAGCCGCAGCAAGGACAAACCAAGCCCGGCAAGCTCGACTGGTAAGCGGATCAGTTGCCGGAAATAATGCCGGGTTGAATTTCGCCGTCGATGAGTTCGATAATGGCATGACGGATCAGGTGTGGATGAGACCACGGTACAAAATGATCCATACCTTCGATAAGGTCTATTTCAAGAGGCGCGTTTTCAATCCTGGCCTGCGCAAAGTCCGCATTACCGGGATCGACCAATGAGTCTTTGGTGCCCCTGAATGACTACAACCGGACAATCGGAGTTCTTTCCAATGGTCCATCATCACACCGAGTTCATATTTCAAATGATAGATCTCGTCGTTGCTCGCGCGCAGCGAACGCGGCAGTATCCAACTGAGCAGCGGCGACGACAAAGGAGCGCGAAACCATGTTTCGTTCGGTTCCAGGTCGGGGTCGATTGAAGGCGCCACCAATACGAGTCGTCGACGAGGTCAGGGTGGTCAATTGCCATTCGCGCTATGAGCGGTCCACCCAGGGAGTGACCGACAAGGAATATTGATTTGTTTTCTTTCTTGTATCTATTGAGCAATGGCATTAGCAGTTCACCTTGCTGGTGCAGCGATGGTTCGGCCACGCCAAAATTACTTTGCCCGAATCCAGGCCGATCTACCGACACGAGTACAGCCCTTTGCAGTAAAATACTGTCTGTGAGAAAATGAATAAAAGCGTCAAGCGATCCGGGTGATCCGTGCACGAAAATCACAACAGCATTTGCATCATTGTCGGTTTCCACATAGTGCATCTTGCGGTACCCTTGCGAATAAAAACCTGGGACGCGCCGACATTACGCTGTTTAAA
>JAAURZ010000342.1 GCA_012031955.1 Bacteroidia bacterium | reverse complement strand
TTGGGTGGCCGTAATAAAGCCAGGTACCATCCTGTTCGAAGCCGGTGGCGTAAACATCGCTACAGCAAAAGAAGCGTTACGTTTGGCAGAAGGTAAACTTCCCATCAAAACGAAGTTTACAGTAAGAAGAGATTACACTGAATAATTGTAGAGTTATGAAGAACTCAGATATCCGCGCCTTAAGCGAGGCAGAATTGAAAGAAAAGATTGTGAGTGAGCAGGAGGGGCTGCGCAAACTGCGTTTTGCGCACCAGGTTTCAGCCATCGAAAACCCGATGAAGATCAGCGAAACCCGCAAGCTCATCGCGCGGTTGAAAACCGCATTAACGCAAAAAGTATCCCAACAACAATAATTCCATGGAAGCAGTAGACAGGAATTTCAGAAAAGAGCGTGTGGGCAAAGTGGTCAGCAACAAGATGAACGAAAACCATCACCGTAGCTGTGGACCGCAAAGTGAAGCACCCCATCTATGGTAAGTTCGTGAACAGAACCACCAAGTTCATGGCGCACGACGAAACTAACACCGCCGGTATCGGCGACACCGTACGCATCATGGAAACTCGCCCATTGAGCAAGAACAAGCGTTGGAGATTGGTTGAAGTTATCGAAAAAGCTAAGTAATCATGATACAGACAGAATCCAGGCTTACAGTAGCAGACAACAGCGGCGCAAAAGAAGTCCTCTGTATGCATGTGCTCGGCGGCAGCAAGAAGCGTTATGCCAGCATCGGCGACAAAATAGTTGTGACTGTAAAGTCTGCACTGCCCAGCAGCCAGGTAAAGAAAGGCACCGTAACAAAAGCTGTTGTAGTGCGCACTACCAAAGAAGTAAGAAGAAAAGACGGATCATACATCCGCTTTGAAGATAATGCTGCCGTATTGCTCAACGCACAAGACGAACCTCGTGGTACCCGCATTTTCGGTCCCGTGGCGCGCGAATTGAGGGAAAGCAGTTTATGAAGATCGTATCATTGGCCCCTGAAGTACTATAAGCCATGGAAAGAAAATTTAACAAGCAGCCAAAGCTTCACATCCGAAAAAGGCGACACCGTAAAAGTGATCGCTGGAAACGATAAGGGTAAGGAGGCAAAAGTGCTGGAAGTGTTTCCCGCCAAGAGCCGCGCCATCGTAGAAGGCGTGAACCTGGTAACGAAGCATGAGAAGCCCTCGGCCGGAAAGCCCGAAGGTGGCATCAAGAAAGTGGAGGCGTCTATCCACATCAGCAACCTGATGTTGATCGATCCCGCAAGTGGCAACGCTACCCGCACGGGTAGAAAGTTGAATGACAAAGGAAAGCTTCAGCGTTATTCTAAGAAAACAGGAGAATTTATTAAGTAATGGCAACGCCCAGATTAAAGATAAGTACCTGAAAGAGATCGTTCCGTCTCTAAAGGACAAGTTTCAGTACAAGTCGATCATGCAAGTACCCAAGATCGAGAAGATATGCATCAACAAAGGTATGGGTGCTGCCGTGGCCGACAAGAAAATGATCGATGTAGGGGTGGAAGAAATCACCAACATCACCGGTCAGAAAGCAGTAGCCACGCGCTCGAAGAAGGCGATCTCCAACTTCAAGCTGCGTGAAAACATGCCTATCGGTGTTCGTGTGACTCTGCGCGGCGACAAGATGTACGAATTCCTCGATCGCCTGATGAGCATCGCCCTGCCTCGCGTGCGCGACTTCCGCGGCGTGAGTGCCAAAGGCTTCGACGGTCGCGGAAACTACACCCTTGGCGTAAAGGAGCAGATCATCTTTCCTGAGATATCCATCGACAAGGTGAACAAGATCAATGGCATGGATATCACTTTCGTGACCTCCGCCAAAACCGACGAAGAAAGCTATGAGCTCCTGAAGGCATTCGGGATGCCTTTTGCAAATAAAAACCAAGCTTAAGAAATGGCTAAACTATCAGTAATAGCAAGAGAACGGAAGCGCGAGAAGCTTGTTGCTCGCTACGCGGCCAAGCGCAAGTCCTTGAAAGAGGCTGGCAACTACGAAGCCCTTGACAAGCTGCCTCGCAATGCTTCACCCGTGCGACTTCACAACCGATGCAAATTGACCGGAAGGCCCAAGGGCTATATGCGTAAATTCGGCATCTGCCGTAACGTATTCCGCGAAATGGCATCCGAGGGCAAAATCCCCGGGTTGACGAAGTCAAGCTGGTAAGCCCCGTTCCGCTACGGACACATATTTTACGGTTGCTGAGTATCAAGGTCGGAAAACCGCTTAGAACCCCTCAGGGGTGGATTTTCGAAACCCGATAACAGTTTGAATAACAGAAATTGTTATATATCTTTGCAGCCCGGTTTTGGAAAAACTCGGGCTTGCTTTTTAATAAAAGGGAAGGAAACAAAAGGAAACATGACGGATCCTATAGCAGATTATCTCACCAGATTGCGCAACGCGATACGGGCCAACCACAGGGTGGTGGAAATACCGGCCTCCAATCTGAAGAAGGAAATGACCAAAGTCCTCTTCGACAAGGGTTATATCCTTAATTATAAGTTTGAGGATGGTAACAAAAACCAGGGCACTATCAAGATAGCCTTGAAATACAATCCGGATACCAAGGAGTCGGCCATCACCGAGCTTCAGCGTGTAAGTACGCCAGGTCTGCGGAAGTATACGGGTACGCAAACCCTTCCCCGCGTCATGAACGGCTTGGGTATTGCCATCCTGTCCACCTCGCGCGGTGTAATCACCGACAAAGAGGCCAAGACCCTGAATGTAGGTGGTGAAGTATTGTGTTACGTCTATTAATAGGAGAAAGGTATGTCACGAATAGGCAAGAATCCGATCGTAATCCCGTCAGGCATAACCGTAACGGTGGCCGATGAGAAGGTGTCTGTGAAAGGACCTAAGGGTGAACTGCATCAGACGGTAGATCCTGAATTCAAATTTATCCAGGAAGGCACAAGCTTTACGGTAAGCCGTCCTTCTGATCAAAAGCATCACAAGGCGCTGCACGGTCTATACCGCGCATTGATCGCCAACATGATACAAGGCGTGGCCAAAGGATTTAAGACCGAGCTCGAACTGGTTGGCGTAGGCTACAAAGCCACCGCCCAGTCCAATGTGCTCGAACTCAGCCTTGGCTATTCGCACAACGTGTTCATGGCCATTCCCGCCGAAGTGAAAATACAGGCCCTGCAGGAAAAAGGTCAGAACCCGATGATCATCCTTGAAAGCGTCGACAAACAATTGATTGGCCAGGTGGCCGCCAAGATCAAGTCGCTGCGCAAGGTAGAACCTTACAAAGGCAAAGGTATCCGCTTCGTAGGCCAACATGTAAGACGTAAAGCTGGCAAGGCAGCGGCTAAATAATTGAATAGAAACTAAAGCATCATAGATAACCATACCTATGGCAGGCAAGAATAGAGAAAGAAGAACACGCATCAAGATGGGCGTGCGCAAACACGTAAGCGGAACTGCAGACCGCCCCAGGCTGTCAGTATTCAGGAGCAATACCGGCTTGTATGCTCAGTTGATCGACGATCTGAAAGGTGTAACCCTGGCGTCGGTTTCCACCAAGGAACTTGGCGAGAAAACCAAGCTGAACCAGGAGAGCTCCAAGAGCGTCGGCAAGAAGATCGCCGAAAAGGCAGTGGCCAGCGGCGTGCAAAGCGTAGTCTTCGATCGAACGGGTATCTCTATCATGGTAATATCAAGGCCCTTGCAGAAGGAGCCAGAGAAGGTGGTTTGAAATTCTAAGAATCAAGATATGTCAGTAAGTAATATCAGTACGGTAAAAGCCAGCGAAATCGATCTCAAAGAAAAGGTCGTGGCTATCCAGCGTGTTGCCAAGGTAGTGAAGGGGCGGTCGTCGCTTCAGTTTTGCGGCAATCGTGGTAGTGGGCGACGGCAACGGCGTGGTCAACCTCAACTCCAAGGCCGACGCTCTCGCCTCGACCGCAAACTTCCTCAAGGGCCATGGCTGGGTCAGGGCGCGGGCTATCAGCCCGGACAGCCGAACTTCACCGGCGCTTTCGTCGGGATGGCCTGCCACGACCTTTCCGGCGCGCGCGCGCGTCGTTGACTCAGATCAAGCCAGCAGGTCGGCGCAGTAGCCGGCGAGCCACGGCGAGCGGTAGCCCGCGCGGTCCAGGTCACCGGGGAAGAAGCTCTCGTCCATGACAACGTCGCCGACACGGCGATAGCGGCCGAACACGTACTCGGCGCGGTCGG
>JAAURZ010000341.1 GCA_012031955.1 Bacteroidia bacterium | reverse complement strand
TTTGACAACGACCAATTCAGCATCGTAGGCAACAAACTTTACTTAATTAATTCGGCCGATTTTGAAACTAAGGAGTTGTACATAGTCAAAGTGAGGTCGACGGATAGTGGGCTATTGTCCCTGGAAGCGACGTTTTCCATAACCGTTGAAGACGTCGTGGAAGCCACTGGAATTGCGCTTTCAAGTGGCACCATTAAAGAGAATATGACAGCACCATCACTGGTAGGCATATTGACAACGCTAGGCATTGATGCAACAGACCGGCCGGCTTATACATTGGTTGCCGGCGCTGGCGATTCTGACAATGAGGATGTAGACATCGACGGCGACAAGGTTTACCTTAACGCACCAGCGGATTTTGAGGCGAAGCAATTTTATTACATAAGAATACGTAGCACATATAGAGATGGGTACATCGATGCCGAAATTCAGATTGACGTCTTGAACGAGCCGGAACCCCCTGTTGTGCGTGATATGGCAATAAGCAGACCAGAGGACTGGCCCGCTGACAGCTCGCTCACTACTATTGATGCTTTTGATCCGGACGGAGACATAACCGCTTACTTGATTACGGCCGGCAACACAGACGGTATTTTTGAGCTTGATCAGCTAACCGGGGAATTGAAGGCAAATGAAGTGCTTGACTTTTGAAACCAAGCCGAGACACGAGCTGACAATACGAGTTAAAGATGCTACCGGGCTTGAAGCTAGCTTGAAATTAGTCATACACGTGCTTGATGCGAAGGAGGCACCGAAAGGCATCGGGCTTAGCAACGTGATTGTAAAATCAAATTCCACGGCACCTGTTTTCGTTGGCACCTTCCGAACGATCGATCCTGACGCAGGTGACACTCACTCATACGAAGTCAACGGCCAGACGCCCCGAGACAATCGATTCATCGTCATTGACAACATGCTATATTTGACGGAAGAACCAGACTATGACGGTCGGGCGGTGTACACTATTCGCGTCAGGAGCACTGACAATACAAGCAAGTACGTTGATAGGTTATTTAGCATTTACGTTATTCGATCGGAAGCTGAATTGCAAATTGCTGAAAACTCGCCACCTGGTACTTTAGTCGGGGGATTACGTCTTACAGCCGCTACAATCGCGTCATACTCAATTAAGGATGGGAATGAAAATGGAGTTTTTGCATTGGATGCAATGACTGGCGTACTGACGGTTGATGGGCCAATAAATTTTGAGCAGACACAGGTGTACGACCTTGGAATAGTTGCCGTCAGTCCGTTAGGATCGTCATTTGATGTCAAAATTAGAATTAGAATTCTCGATCAGAATGAGGCGCCAACAAACATCTCACTAAATGGTTCAAGTGTTCGGGAAAACGCTACCACACTGCCCGAGCTTGTCGGTCGCTTTGCAACCACCGACGAAGACGCGGGCGACATTCACACCTACCAGCTCATGGCCGGTGCCCTGGACAACAGCGCCTTCATCATCGACGGAAACAACCTGTACCTGAATGAGACTGCAGACTTTGAAACAAAGAGCAGCTACCAGGTTCAAGTACGCAGCTCAGACCGCGACGGACTCTATATAGATAAAGCGTTCGTTATATCGGTAGAGGATGTTCCGGAGGCGCCAGTGATAGTCGGCCAAACGATCACTTTGGATGAGAACACGCCAAATGGTACTACAGTCGGTATCGTGTCTGTTACGGGGTCATCGGCGATTGCCAGTTATCGCATTACCGAGGGCAATACAAGGAATGCGTTCCACATGGATGTCAATAATGGCACTATCACAGTGGCAGACCAGTCCGCCCTTGACTTTGAGAAGCAACCGGGCTTTGAACTCAAGATTGAGGTTAGCGATGTTGTGGGATTGAGGTCGGTTGGAGCGATGGTCGTTCAGTTGCAGGATGTAAATGAACCGATAATTGATATGGTATTGAGCAATAATCGAATTAATGAAGGATCGACCATGAATACCATTGTTGGGAACTTTGAAGTGCTGGATCAGGATTTTGATGACTTGCATCTTATCGAGTTGGTGAGCGGTGTCGGAGATACGGACAACCACGATTTCAGAATCGATGGCGAGTCACTTTCGATTCTTCGAAACACAAACTACGAGCGAAACCCGATTTATCATATTCGCATCCGCGCAACAGATATGGCGAGTCACGTTTTTGAGAAGGAATTTGAAATTATAGTGACGGACGTCAATGAGAATGCGCTCTTATTCATACCGACCTTATTCTCACCAAACGCTGACGGAGGTAATGACCGATTCTTTATTCAAAGCGAGGAGGTGGATGTAATTGCATTCGCAATCTATAGTCCGGTACATGGCGTGGTGTTTGAAACGCACGATGCGAGTGAGGCAACATCGACCGGGTGGGATGGAACCTTCAAAGGACAGGCCTTGCCACCGGGCACATATTTGTGGAAAATGGAGGGAAGATTCAAGAACGGGGGAGAATTGACCTTCAAGGGTTCAAAGATCGGCTCGATCACATTGATTCGCTGAAGTTCAAGAAAATTTTGAGTGAAAGTAGCCAGCCTGTTGGTAACCCCAACAGGCCTCTCTTTTCTAGGCTCGTTGGTCAATCAACTGTAGTCTCGACACAATTGAGTTAGGAGGTAATATGGTGCCCGGTGAAAGGACTGCGTTGGCGCCGATGCGACAGCCATCGGCCACAAGCGCACCGA
Organism: Bacteroidia bacterium; assembly: GCA_012031955.1. The sequence continues at coordinate 1,508 of JAAURZ010000341.1, read as the reverse complement.
ACTTGGTAGTGTCGAGTTTCAAATCCCCATTGTTCCACCTCACGAATATCGACTTATCCGCGCGCTCATTGAAATAATTTGCAATCACCGCGCCGGCCTCCATGTTTACGTTCGACCCCAACACACTGTCGCCGACGAAATTAAAATGAGCGAGGCGCGTCCCATTAAAAATAAAGGAAGATTTTACTTCGCATCCCGGTCCAATGCCTACATTTTCATCAAGCCAAACGCCATTCCGCAGGTACGCGTGAGCACCAATGAAGCACTGAGGACCAATTACTATCGGACCTTTCAGAATACAACCTTTTTCGACTAGCGCCGATTGGTGGATGGCCACGTCGTCCTTCACGATGTACCCATCACCAAGCCGACCAAGTCTAAGTTCAACATGAGCCTTCGCCTGCGCCGTCAGTGCCCACGGCGTGTCAATACTGAACTTTGCCGCTGCGAATCCTGTAATAAATGTTTCCAACTGGTTCATAGCTCGTACAGCTCGATGGGCAGCTCATCCGGGTCAGTAAAAAAGGTGAAGCGCTTTCCCGTAAATTCATCCACGCGTATAGGTTCCGTTACCACGTCATGACTATGTAGCAGTGTGATCGTAGCATCAATATTGTCTACCCCGAAAGCCAGGTGCCGCAGGCCGCGGGCCTCTGGTTGGCTCAAACGTGGCGGTGGATCAGGAAATGAAAATAACTCTATTGCGTACTGGCCTTCAATTGCCAGGTCAAGCTTGTAAGACTTGCGTGCTTCGCGGTACTGTTCGGCCAGTATCTTTAGTCCCAGAATTTTCGTATAAAACTGTTTGGAACGCTGGTAGTCGGAGCAAATAATGGCGATGTGATGTATTGACTTGAGCATAGCGATGAGTAGCCAAATCTACCGCTAATATCAATTGACCGCCGACTATTTGTTTAAGATTTTCACCCTTATCTTTCTTTTTTTATGGATATACTTCTCATGGTGCTTGGCATTGTTTGCCTGATCGTCGGGTTGATCGGGTGTGTGCTTCCTTTTCTTCCGGGGCCTCCCATTGCTTATGCAGGCCTGTTGATGCAGCAACTCAAAAGTGAGGCTCCATTCAGTACATCGTTCCTGCTGTGGTGGGCAGCGATCACAATTGCCGTCACGATCTTGGACTATGTCGTTCCCGCTTATGGCACGAAGCGATTCGGGGGTAGTAAGTATGGGATGTGGGGGTCAGCAATCGGCGTAGTCGCAGGGCTGTTTTTTCCGCCCTGGGGTCTCATTCTAGGACCCTTCGTTGGCGCCTTCGTGGGCGAGATGATGGCCAACAACGATTCCAACAAAGCCATGAGAGCCGCGTGGGGCTCCTTTATCGGATTCCTGTTTGGAACACTCATCAAGGTTGTAGTTTGTATCGTGATGATTTACTATTTCTTCGCGCTCGGTTAGGCCAAAAAAAAAAGCCCCGTTTTCAGGAGCTTTCTTTGTCTTTCATCATCCCATTCCGTCAAGGAACCTTTCCGAAGGCGAAGGCCTGATGA
>JAAURZ010000340.1 GCA_012031955.1 Bacteroidia bacterium | reverse complement strand
GATCATCGTGTCCTGAATCGCGGCTCCGCCTTCGCGTATTACAAGCATGTATGCACCATTGCCTACGTGGGCGGTCGATATGCTTTTTGGGTGTCACCTGCCGCGATTATACCTGCCACCTGTTCACGCCCCAGGTTGTCAACCAGCACAACAGGCATGTCGGTGCGGGCGGGTTGCTGCAGGCGCACGGTGAACTGTTCGTCGGCCGGATTGGGGTACACTTGCGTATGTGCAAGTATCGATGGCTCAATGCCGGTGACTACCGACGGTATGGGTATGTTGAGTGGCGACTCCAATATCCTGGACTGGTATATCTCACGTGTATCCTCGTTTTGAACGAACGCGATAACGGCCAGTTGGCTGAAATCGTACGCCTCCGGCGACCAGCTCACATTGACGGTTCGGGTGGAGTCGAGGGAGGAGGAGATCGGTGTTGTAAAGCGTGTACCCAGGGCGTTGGGAAGCAACTTCTTCATGACGTACTGGAAGGCGCTTTCGCCATTGGTGCCCATGGCCGCGGGAGCGTTTTACAACTTTTTCTATGACAGCTACGTGCAGCACGGTGTTCGCCGGCAGGTCTGCCTTGGCGGTGAATGTAACCTGAATGTTGAAAGTTTCTGCAGGCGTGGGTAATGTAAAAATAGTGTCGATGGTGACTTCCGCCGGCTTCAGCGTCTGACTCGAAAAGATCAAGGCCACGGTGCCGGTCTGCGCGTCTATGAAGGTGTACGGTGCCGAGGTCACTCCGTAAAATGCGGCCCTGGCATTCGCGTCCACCGTGTTGTCATTATAGATAGGATCGTCGTTGGGGCCAACCAGCCCCGTATGATATTCCAGCTTGATGGCCTCCTGCAGGGAGCTGTTGATGAAGGTGTTGATGCTGTTGTTTGAAACCTTGTTGGGTTCTGAAGGCGTATCAATGCCCCCTGAATTCACAAACTGTTCAACAAGTACAACACGGTCGCGTTGGGCTATCAGCACGTTGTCGAAACCAAACCCCTCCTCGTTGGGTACGAAGCTGGAGCTGGAGAACGCAATTCGAATGCGTACGCGGTCACGCTGACCTAAAGGCACTGCCGAAAGGGCACCGTCCAACGCAATGACTGCTCTGCGCCACGATGCTTGGTCGTTGCGCCCGCTCCACCCGTACTGGTTCAGGGCCTGGTTGCCCGGGTTGCTGGCAATACCACTTTGGTCGTACCAGTTTTTTCCGGTGGATGTGTTTCCGATTGTAACCCAGTCGCTTTCGTTGTCGGTTGTATTCGTGTAATTCATCTGCAGCACGGCGCCGTCGATGTTACCAAGTGTAAGCGTCCGCATGTCCATCGCATATACAGGTCGTTGCAATTGCGACAGGTCGAAACACGGACTGTGCACCCACGAGTCTTCGTCTGCGTTGTAGGCACCGGTAAGGTTGGTCACCCATGCATTGTTGCCGCCCGCGTCGGCACTTATAAGTGGAGCGGCCGGCGAACCAAACTGCCACGATGTGTTTGTTCCTCCTTTAACCCATGGTATCAGTGCATCGGCAAAGTCTTCGTCATAAGGTTGTTGATTGGTGACTGGTCCCACTGTAGGTACTTTGTATACATACGCCGTGTCGCGGTTCACATCAGCCCAGGTCGGTGATCACCTCCACGCGCGCATCGAATCCACCAACCGTGTCGTAGTCATATTGGGGCTGACCAATGGTGCCAATCGCCGTCGCACCCCCAGGGTACGTTTCGTTGAGCGCCACTCCCAGGTTGCCGGCGTGCCTGTAAACACTGTTGCCATCGCCGAAAAACCAGCGATGGTGTCGACACGCGACGGATTGTTCATCACAAATGTGGAATTCAGGTTGAGCGCTGCACGCTCGTCGCGGCATACGTTTTCCCACTCAAACGCAACGTCGGGTATAGCACCCACACTGATGGACTTGGTCACCTCGTTCTGGCATCCATCCATTGTAAAGACTGTAAGCACCACGTCGTAGTCGTCGTTGGCCGTGCTGTATGTGTGCGACGTCGGACTGATCGGGTCGCCCAGGCCTTCAAGCGAAGTACCATCATCAAACGTCCATCGCCATCCTTTTGAAACAGTACCGTTTGTGTTGTTGGTAACGGCGAAGTCAAGCGGAATGCCGACACAACCGTCAATGTCGGAGAAGTCTGGGTCTGGAATGGCAAATACTGTGAAATCTATACTTGCCGATGCAGTACACCCGAATTCATCCTCAAAAGTGTAAATGAGTGTGTTGAGTCCGATGTTGGCGTTCGCCGGCGTGAATGTAGCCTGTCCATTTTCACCAGGGCCAAACGCAGGGTTGCCGTCATTACCAAAGTCAGGTACCACGCCCGTTCCTTGCCAGATGCCGCCCGGCTCTTTACCTAAAAGTTGAACTACTGGCGCATTCGCGCAAAACTGGTCTGTGCTGGACCTCGACTGTATGGTGACGGTCGGGGGACTGTTGATTCGGAAAGGCGCATCAACGGTGACGGCCGTAGGAACGTAAGTGATGATCGGAATTGAAATTCCCGGAAGGATCTCAATATATGTGATAACGGGCACGAGATAGGTGTAGGTGATTCTGAAGAAAAGGTCGCCTTGCGGCAAAGCGGTGAGGTCCATATGCACATCGCGAGCAGCCACGTTCTTCGTCCACGATGTGCCGTCGGCAACAGGAAAGATGAACTTGAAACCAAAAAATGTTATGACCTGGTAGAGCGAAATATCCTGAAGCGTGTAACCGACTGGAACCACGATGTCCAGGTCTTCGGTACCTTCCGGGCAATAGTAATCCTGCAGCACCAAAAGATAATCGTTGGGATTGTAAACTTGAACAATTTCGGTGTACGTGGTGACGCAGTTATCCTGGTTAGTAAAGTCAAGTTGGATTGTATTATCGCCAACAGGTGCATTGGCCGGATAGAAGCGGTCGAGCGCCGGGTTTACGGCTGGCCCGCTGAAGATGCCGGTTCCGGTACTTCCACCTGTAACAGTGAAGGAAAGATTAACCGGGTCGTCAGTTTGCGCGAAAGCGACTTTGTCTGGATCGAACAGGATATCCAGATCGCTTGCCGGAGTTCGCGGCCTTACGGTGACCACCGCGGTATCGCGCGCTATGTTGCCATCGGAGTCTTCCACTCTCAAAAAGTACGAAGTGGTGACGCTTGGTTTTACTTTTGGATTGCTGGACGTTAATGGTGTGCCCGCAGGGTTGGATGTCCATGTGAATTCATTAAATCCGGAGCCACCCACTACCGTCGGGTTGCCTCCCAGAAAAACCGAGTCGCCCTGGCAGATGTCGTAGTCGGGTCCGGCATCGGCGGAAAAGTCGAACACATTAACGGTGACCATGTCCGTCAGGTTTACCGAGTTGCAACTTCCTGCTTGCGCCCGGATACGGAATTGATATGTACCGGCCGGCGACAGCGCGCCTGTGCTAAACACAAGGTTGCCACCCGTGCCCGGGTCGGGGCCGTCTAGCGTGGTGATAGGGCCTGGCGAAACGCGCTGCAACCTGTAGTCGACTCCGGATTCGGAGCTCTGCACAGTAATGCTCACCGAGCCACCTGTGATGACGCTGGTGGCGGATTCAACTACGTTGAGTCCCGTGTTCGGTCCGGGTGTGAGCACAAGCGAATTGCTCGTGTCGCTTTCGCCGATGTCGTTGTTGGTGACTTCCACGGTACCGGTTGTGGTGTTGGGCACCGTGATGTTGATGGTGGTGGTGGTGTGCGAATTCACCGTAGCATTAACGCCGTTGATGGTGACAGTAGGCGTGCTTAGTCCAAAGTTGGTACCGCTGATGACGAGCGTTTCGCCCACGCATGCAGGATTGTTGTCGTAGCCTGTAATGTTTGGAGGCACTGTGTCCACCGTAAAGTCCCAGTCGTCTTTGGTTGAAAATCCTGCGAAGGGGTTTCCGGCCTCATCAGTGAATGCACCGGCGGGCACTTCCACGTAGTAATGGATACCCGACACCAACGACCCAAAGGGGTTGAGTGTGGCGATGCTTCCCACGATCGATACGGATGGATCCGATGGCATAGTGAAGCTGTCGAACACTGCATCGTCGCTGTAACGCCTGAGGTTGACCACACCGGTGCCTGCATCGATCTGTTCATCAAAGTCCAACACAAGGTTGGCGTTTTGCGCCACCCCGGTTGCGTCGTCGGCCGGCGTGAGGGCGTCGAGGGTAGGAGC
>JAAURZ010000339.1 GCA_012031955.1 Bacteroidia bacterium | reverse complement strand
TCAGTCAAACACACAGGAATTTTGGAACTCTTGTGCGGCTATCTGCGACGAGCGCGACTATCGTCTCAACGGCAGCTTCTTCGACGGCAAGGGGCAACCATCCCAATCCAGCGCGGTATCTCACGGCAGTTCCACCGCGCGCTTCAATGGCGTCAACGTCATCAACACAGGAAGAACCATTTGATAAATTTCAATTCACACGATAAACTCACTACCATGTCAATATTTAGTAAAGAAGAATCAAAAAAAATCCTCGAGAAAGTAGTCGGGCTGTCAAAAGCCGAAGGCGTTGAAGCCAACCTGAATGGATCCAATGGAGGAAACATACGCTACGCAAGAAACACCGTGTCTACCTCGGGCGAAGACAGCAACGTGACGCTCGCGGTGCAATCGTATTTCGGCAAAAAGTCCGGCGTAGCCACAATCAATGAGTTCGACGACCAGTCGCTGGAGAAAGTGGTAAGAAGGGCCGAAGAACTGGCGAAACTCGCGCCTGACAACCCGGAGTTTATGGAGCCCCTGGCGCAGCAAACGTACGGTACCTCGAAAACGTACAGCGAGGCTACGGCCAAAATCACGCCCGAGTACAGAGCCAAGGCGGCAATGGACAGCATCAACCCCGCAGCAACGAAAGAAGTTACAGCGGCTGGTTTCCTTGAAGACTCCAACGGGTTTGCATCGATGATGAACAGCAAAGGGCTCTTCGCCTACAACCAGTCGACCTCGGTCAATTTCACAGTAACAATGCGTACGAACGATGGCACCGGCTCTGGCTGGGTAACGCGCGACTTTAATGATGTGAGCAAGCTCGACACGGCGGAAGCTTCCAGGGTGGCCATCGACAAGGCCGTAATGTCGAAAAGTGCGAAGGCAATTGAGCCCGGAAAATATACCGTGATTCTTGAGCCGGCGGCAGCCTCTGACCTGCTCCAGAACATGCTGTTTAACATGGGTGCACGCCAGGCCGACGAAGGTCGCAGCTTCCTTGCAAAAAAAGGGGGAGGCACCAAGCTCGGAGAAAAAATTGTGGACGAACGTATAAACATCTATACCGACCCTTTCAAAGCGGAGGTGCCCGCATCGCCCTGGACTGGCGACGGACAGGCGCGTAAGAAAATGGACCTAATCCAGGGTGGTGTTGTCAAGAATCTCTTTTATGACCGCTACTGGGCTTCGCAAAAGAATGTAGAGCCCGTGCCCTTCCCGGGCAACGCGATCATGGATGGAGGCAGCGCATCGCTAGACGATCTTATAAAAGGCACAAAGAAGGGTATCCTGGTAACGCGCTTCTGGTACATACGTACGGTTGACCCACAAACTTTGCTGTATACGGGCCTCACTCGTGATGGCACCTTCTATATCGAGAACGGAAAGATTCAGTATCCCATCAAAACTTCAGGTTTAACGAAAGCCCGGTAATTATGCTTAACAATCTGGAGACGCTCGGGAAACAAGTTCGTGTTGATGGCAACCTGATACCTTATATGAAGATTCGAGACTTTACATTTACCAGCCTTTCCGACGCCGTTTAGCGAGTTTGAACGAACGATCCGGCCTGACAAAACGAAAGAGCGATCCTGCACGGATCGCTCTTTTTTTTGCAATAAGCGCCGCCAGCCTACACGCGCGACTACATGCGAACGGCGAGACACCGATGAGTGTAAAATTCTGTTAATCAACTAATTAGTTGGATTGGCATATATGTTGATTTTCGAGCGCCGATGATGATTCTATGAATCATTATGATGAGAAATGGTACATAACTAAAAACACAAGGCAAATGAAAATCTTCACTCCCACGCCAATCGCCGCTCTCAAAGAGACATTCTCTGTAAGCAAGTCTCAATTGAAAAATCAGACCAGCAACTGGCACTACCACGATCAACTTGAACTTATCTACATTAAGGAGCACACGGGCACCCGTTTTATCGGAGACTCGGTTCAACGGTTTGTACCGGGGGACTTGATCCTGATCGGGGCCGGGTTGCCGCACATGTGGCTCAACGACTCCACATTGGAAACCCAGATGCCATTCTTATCCAATGTAATTAGTGTGCATTTTGAGAAGACTTGTTTCGGCGATAACTTTTTCAAACTTCCTGAGATGGGAGCCATACACAAGCTACTCAGCGACGCCAACCGGGTATTCACATCAGTGGCCAAAACAGCTATCTCAATCGCCCACTATATGGAGGAGATCACCAACATGAATAATTTCGACAAAACGCTCATGCTGCTCAAGATACTAAAGGCCATTTCTGAAGAACCCCTTAAAACATATCTGGCATCGTACGAGTTTACATCCACCTACTACGAAAAATTCAGCACGAAGCTCAACAAGGTGTACAAACTTGTTATGGAGAACTTCCGCTCTGAGCTGACCCTGGAACATGCTGCCGACGAAGTTGACATGCACCCTTCTTCCTTCAGCCGCTATTTCAAGAAGACCACGCGAAGGACATTTACCGCATTCGTCAACGAAATCAGGATTCGATACGCCTGCAAGCTGCTGGTTTGTGACGCGGAAAAGTCGATTTCACAAATTGCACGCGAAGCCGGCTATGAAAACCTTTCCACTTTTCAACAAGCAGTTTAAAGCCAACACCGGCGACACGCCTACCTACTTCGTGAAGACCAAGTCCAGGGACTTCTTCGCGCAGCCCAGTTACTATGAATGATCGCTTAAGGGTTAATGCAAACAGTTACTAAGCCCCTGTTGCATTACCCCAAGCAACCCCACCTTTTTCTTTACTCTTAATTCTACTACCCAGCCCTCCTGCTCATCCCGTTGGTTACATCCGTCGGTCTGACACCAAATTCCGCCTTGAAGCAGGTGCTAAAGTATTTTGCGCTGGAAAACCCGGTGCTTGTGCTAACGTCAGCTACCGACTTTTTCCCCTCCTTCAGCATATCCATTGCCTTATTGAGTCTTACGAACCTGATAAAATCAGTAATGCCCTTTCCTGTAATCGCATTCACTCTCCTGTACAGCACCGAATGACTCATACCCATCTCCTGCATGAGTGTACCAACTCCCAGGCTGCTGTCGTTCAGTCTCCGTTCAATGATGCGGACAATACAATTTAAAAATGCTCGTCCGCGTTTAGATCGCCGGCAGGCGAATGGATAGTCTTGATGACAAAGCGTTTGGAATATATATTCTTCAGGCGTTCCCTTTGCGCAACAATCGAATTGATGCGTTGCTCCAGTTGGTGCGGTTGAATCGATCCCTGAATACAGGCATCGACGCCTGCCAAATGCAACTCATGCGCAGTTTCGGCGGCGAGACTGTCGCTAAGTACTATGACCGGAATCTGGACCAGTTCGGGTTCTTGTTTGAGGGTGATTAACCAGTCCATGACCTGCGGTGTAATAATGTCAACAAAAAGCAAAATTATGTCGGGCATGGCACGGGCGATCTCACCGATGCCAAACTCAAGGTTTGAGTTGACGATCATTTCAAGGGTGCGCAGTTGCTGGCCTTTATGCAGGCCATGGTCGGGCAGGTTTGTTATCCATGCGACGCTCCCTTGCCTGGGCTTATCATGATGGTATTGATACTTCTGCGTATCGTCGCATTCCGGAGCCACCCAGTCAGTCGTCATTTCCGCCTGGCTATCCTGGTGTTCCCGGCTTTCCACCGGCAGATGAACGGCCAACCGGCGTTTGTTTTCCGGACCATAACTACAGAAAGCAAACCCATTGTGCGCCATCGCCGCCAACTTCACAATGCAAAGGTCCAACTGGTCACGCATTTCATCTCTTTCGCTCTCCCACGGAGTCGCAACGCGTTTTAGTCGCCGCGTCAAGGATTCAAGCCTCGAACCAGTAGTGGTAGTATAGATTTCGATTTTAGCTTCCTGTTGTTCCACCGTAATTCTTATCAGAAGCTGACCACCGCGTGGCACCGTGCGACAAGCGTTCGACAGCATGTTCTCAAGTATCAATTCCACCTTTATCGGGTCCAAATACGTGCGCGACACGCACCCGAAGAGTTGCTTTTCTATGGATAATTTCTTTTGTTCAGCCCATTCCCCAAAAGTTGCGCACACAGACTCTACTATGTCGGCAACGTTGCTTTCCTCGACACGCAGCTTGTTACCTTCTTTAAGAAGCGTGCTGGCTTCAAGTAGGTCGTGTACCGTAGTCATTAGCCGAAGCCCGCTGTCTCTAATCCGCGAAAGCTGCACTGACACTTTAT
>JAAURZ010000338.1 GCA_012031955.1 Bacteroidia bacterium | reverse complement strand
TATCTCCAATGACAACAACTTCCTCGCCGCGCAGCTTGCGACCCAATAAAGCAGAACCGCGGCGATGGGCCGCATGCGCGATTTGATCGCGATCTTCGTGGTCGTCGGCAAAGGCGCCGGTAAGGAATTCGTTCCAGAGATCGAAATGGCGTAGTTTGATTTCCGCCCCGAGCCGGATGTTGCCCGTCAATAACCCAACCATCGGCGGTTCGGGTAGCGCGTGCAGCGCGCGAATCAGTTCAAACACACCAGGACAGGCGTCGGTCTGGCTATGGGCCAGTATGTAATCGAGCCAAAAAACGTAGCATTCGAAGAAGCGTTGAAAGTTTTCTTCGGTGGGTTTGATGGCGTTGGCGATTGACTTGAGCTTGCCCAAAAGCCCCCACCTTCCGATGGTCTGCGCCATCGGCACCCTCTCCCGTAGCGCTGCGCTACGGGGAAGGGCTTTTGAAATCTCACGTAACACATCGTTCAACACATCCTGCTGCAAGATGGCGTTGCCCAGCATGTAGCCCACACCGTTGAGCAATGTGCCATGCGCGCTGCAAAACCCGCGTGCCTCGCGTATCTCCGTCCGCCGCTCAATAATCGTGATTTGCTCGTAGAGAAAGGCATCGATGCGCTGGCGCACAGCAGAATCTACGGATCGGCAAATGGCACAGCCCGGCTGCTTGAGGGTGCTGAGGATCTCGTGGTAGGTGTTGGGTTTGCCTTGCATCACAACCACCCAAACCAGCTGAACAAATAGCACACCCCAAACGCCAGCGCGATGCACAAAAACAGCAGCGCCAGTGGGTTGGCTCGCTTGTAGCGCAACTGCCACCACAGCCACATCACCAACAGCAGCGGAAAATGCGCGGGGCGATGCTGTTGACGAGCGGGTTGAGCGAGATCACGGCATCGCCAATCGAAATGCTGGCGTTTTGCGGGAGGTGAATGCCCGCATAGCCCAACACTAGCGCGCCCAGCACAAACGTGCCCAGCCGCACTGCGCCAAATAGGCCCGCCCGCAGCCAATCGTTGGCGCGCGCCCAGGTGGCCCAGTGCCGCGTTTGTCGGTAGCCGAGTTGGAAGGCGAACAGCGCGATGCCCAACACGGCAGCGCTCTCGCAGATGATGAACAGCACGGGGCCGAGCAAGCTGTTCAACTGCGCGAGCCGTGACCCCATCGCCACCAACACGGCGGTGATGAAGCCGCCGACCAGCGCATCGCCCAGCACACCCACGCGCCGGTCGTTTGCCTGCACGCCTTTGGCCTCCATCACGGTGAGACCCTGGCTGCCCGCCTTTGTCTTGAATTCTTCCGCGTTTGAAATTTCAGCCTGGAACAGTTCCGCCTGGCGTCGCGTGGCATTGATCGTTTCGTCGCTGGGGGCGATCTCTTCCGCAAGGGTCACCACCCAGTAGGCAGTGTTGTCCTTTACATTGGTAATATCGATGATGTGGTAGCCAAATTGGGTTTCCACCACGTCGTTGAGCAGGCCGGTGCGAGTAGCGCCAAAGACGGCGTCATTAAAAGTTTTCACCATCATGCCTGATGTGAACCAGCCCAGGTCGCCGCCTTTTTGCGCGCTGGCGTCCGTGTTGATTTCACGGGCCTTCTCAGCGAAGTTCGCGCTTCCGGCCTTAAGCTCTTGCAGCAGCTTGCGCGCGCGCTCTTTGGCCGCCTTCTTGTTTGCCTCCAGCACCGCAGAGTCCGGATCATCCGTCCATGTAATGAGTATGTGACTGGCGCGCGCATTGTAAACGGTATCTTTTCCGATTCTTGAAATCTTCACCAGTTTATATGTGCCGCCATCGAGGAAGGGGCCGATAATCTTACCTTGTTGCAGTTCTTCGTTCGATATGTAAGGCGGTAGTTCGGATGGGAAATACCGGGCATATGGATTGTCGTTTGTCGAGTTTACTTCGGCGAACGTAGAGTCGTTCTCGGATTTTTCAAGACCGGGTTTCAGTTGCTCGAGAATTTCGCGCACAGCAAGCGAGTCGTCAGCAGAGGGGACCACGGTGAAAGAAACATAGTTCAGGTCGCGTACATGCTCTGACTTGAACCGTTCTTTGTTTTCGTTGTAATATTCCTGGTAGTCGCTTTCCGAGACGGTTACTGCGGAGTCTTTGACGTGGTAGTAGGGGACATACAAATAGCGTACTTCGGCCACGTCGTTTGCATGTGGTAGTTGCGTTCGGCTTCTGCTGCGGTTACGTACGCGGTTTTGATCAGCAGGTTTTCGTACTTGATGCGCTCGCGGGCAGGGGCCAGGTCTTTCTGATACATTTCCCAACGGATGCGCGCTTCCGAAGTGGCGGGCTCGCTCTTAATCGAGTTAAGGTAGTTCTGAACTTTGTTGCGGTCGAACTGCCCTGTTTCATCGAGGAACAACGGCGTGCTTTTCAGGTTTTCGTCTATGTGCTTGCCGAGCAGCATGTCCAGCACTTCGTCGGTGGTCACATCAACGCCCACTTTTGCATACTGGCTTTGGATGGCATATTTGGCCACCAGCATCTCCCATGCCTGTTGCTCTATAAAGGGCCGTTCGCGTTCACCGGGCTCGCGGTTGAAGTTAAGAAAATAGCTGGCCTCGCGCTCGCGTATGGCATTCTGATACTCTTCGAGAGAAATATCTATTCCGGCGATTTCGCCTACATCGTTGCTGGCTGAGCCAAATATCGCCGACTGTCCGCTAAAAGGTCGTTGAGAACGAAAGCAGAAATGGCCACGAAGACAAATACCACCACCCAGGTGCCCATCTTGTTCCGCAGAGTTCCTATCAATGCCATAACATCTAAGATTTAAAAGGCCGGAGAGCCGGCCGGGGATTATTGTTTACTTGATTTTAACTTTGAAAATTGACTGTATAGTTTTTCAAAGACCGCAAATTTAACCGGTATTATGGTTTAGAAAAACTTGGCAGGAAAAAAAAGCGGCAAAAGCTGAAAAAGGGTGTAGCGCCTCAAAATGAGCGATTTACAACGCATTTTTGCGTGGCTCAATCAGTCTTTTCCAAGCCCTCGAGCGTCAGTTTTACCAGGTCTATGCGGTTGTCGAGGGTCGATTTTACAGTGAGCAGATAGGGGGGTATGGATACCGTTTCTCCCGGCTCCGGAATGCTTTCAGTCAGGCTAAGAATCAGGCCGCCCAAGGTGTCGTAATCGCCAGTGGGCAGCTTCCAGTCGTACTTGTCGTTAAGGTAGTCGACCTCAAGCCTGGCGCTGAGCAGGTAGGTAGTTTCGTCCTGCTTTTGTTCTATGAGATCGTCTTCGTCGTGCTCGTCCTCGATTTCGCCGAAGATCTCTTCTATCACATCTTCCATGCTCACTATGCCCGAGGTGCCGCCAAACTCGTCCAGTACAACGGCCAGGCTTTTGCGCTCCTCGATAAACCGTATCATCAGTTCGTTGGCCAGTGTTGTTTCAGGCACGGCAATAATCGGCGTGAGTATGTCTTCGATCTTCTGCGGCTTTTTGAACAGTGCCGACGAATGCGAGTATCCGATCACGTCGTCGATAGTCTCCTTGTATACGATAATCTTGGAGTGCCCGGTTTCAACAAATGCGTCAGACAGCCGGGGTATGCCGTCATTCACGTCGACCGCCACGATCTCTGTGCGCGGTATCATGCATTCGCGTACGCGTACGGACTTAAACTGTAGCGCATTGTGAAAAATCTTGGTGTCAAGTTTCACACTGTCGTCGGCATGCTTCACATGATGCATGTTCTTGATAAAGTTGTTGAGGTCGGTGAGGCCGTAAAAAGGACGCACGTCCGAATATTCTACCCGCAATACATACACGATGATGAACCTGGAGAGTGACACAATGAAGTACACGAGCGGAAAGAGGAGGATGTAAATAACGATGAAAGGCACGGCCAGTGCCGAAAGCATTTGATTCGGGTTGATCATGAACACGCTCTTGGGCAGGAATTCGGCTGTGAACAGAACCAGTATGGTCGACAACAGTGTCTGCATTACCATCACCACAGCTTCGTTGTTGATGACCTCAGGCAGGTACGTCCTCAGTTGAGGTTCCAGCAGTTGGGCCATGAAAATGCCATATAGCACCAGACTGATGGTGTTGCCTATAAGCGTGGTGCCGATAAGCAAAGAGGGTCGCTTGATGAGGTAGGAAAAGATCCGGCCCGACAATATTCCTTGCTGGCGTTTGAGTTCTATCTGTAGTTTGTTGGCCGACAAATACGCGATCTCG
>JAAURZ010000337.1 GCA_012031955.1 Bacteroidia bacterium | reverse complement strand
CAACGCATTCGTGCGGTGGTGCTAACGGTCGCGTCTTGTAAAGCACAGATGCGGTATTGTGTCAGGTCCGAAGGAAACGTGAAAAACAGCCGTATTCACTAATGTAACCCGGCTGGAGCGGTGCAATCTAATGCCAATATGTACCACGAGACATGCACCACGCAACCAAGGGCAGCTGCTTCGCGATTCGTCGGCTTGAACAAATATCAGCCACAGCGAAAAGTGAACGCGAGATCATGGAGCACCATTGCCGTTCGGCACAAGGCATGCAAGCAAACCTTGGCGCCCGATGGGTTGCATTGGTGCCTCGAGCTCGTTGGGACGTCACGTACACACCACAAGCGTGATATCATTGTGCATGTTGTGTGCATAGAGAGCTGCTCGAATGAGCACCCTAGCGTACAAACGCCATTTACAAGCTTACCATGTTTGGTGCGTTTCGCACTGGCAGCCTTGTCAGTGGTGTGTGCGAGCGGCCATGGCCAAGAATCTGCCCAGGACTGCGCGAATGTCACCACAGCGCAAGACATCCTGCGAGAGCTTCCTGTTGAAGGACAACACAAACAGCTCTGTGTCCATGGCGAAGTTGACAGGTACGTTACGCCTTAACTTTCCGACGTTTCTTGCCCAAGTTAATCGTCCCAGAGTTTTGAGTCAGCCGGCTAGTCGGCAATCGTGGCGGGCTGAGTTCACAAAACACACCGATTCGACTGACTTCAGGTGTATATGGCTCGATGTGATTAATTTTTGTTAACATCTTTAGTAGGCGATGTCACAGCACGATCGCACCAGCTGTCGCAATCTTTGCGCAGAACTCGATAATACTCTGCTGAATGGCCTGGTTACAATTGCTTGGGTCGACTGGCACCCAACGCTCAGCGACCACACAGTGTTGCAAGAGCTTACAGTAAGCTAGTCGTATATACAGCGACGCCTGCGTGTGCAAGGCGGCATCCAATACGTGTGGAACAGCGAAGCACTGAGCAACGTTCGCCGCCCTGTCCGTCGACGCAGCGACACGTCGATGCGTCATCCCGTGCGACTCGCTCAGTCGCAGCAAAAGATCAAATATTTGATTGCTGTTTGATCATGACAGTGTTTTGTGATGACCGTAGCCATCACCATCGCAGATCACAATCTAGTCTGTGGCTGACGAAAAAAACACGCATGTGCAGCGCGATCAGCTTCCTTCACTCGCCAGCCTTGTCAATTCCATCAGGGGCCCAACTGACCCTGTTTTGCCATGGCCCAAGCCTGGAGCTATTCTCTACCAAGACGCTGCTGCGCATTGATTGCGGGGCAAACTTGCAGTTCCACGGGTGCAATGTGACTTTCCGGGGCTTGCCAGGCACAAACGATGCAGCCAGGGTAATTGGCATTGCCGATTGCGTTGCTGCTCTTCACGATTTCGCCCACGGTGCCGAGCGCGGCGAGTTGGAGCGACTCGCCGAGGTGCAGGCCGAACAGCGGATCTTTGGTGAGTGTGGCGGCCTCCAGCCACAAGGCGCTCTCGCGCTCAGGCGTAAAGTCGTGCCCCGGCGTCATGAGCGATTCAACAGACAGGCCGGCTGCGCTGCAAAGTACGTCGGCGCCAATACCTCTGTTGACTGTGTAGCCTACAAGGCCAAGCAAAAATTGTCTGCGTAAATCATTCATGACTTTCGAGCACGGGGCGGTTTAAATTACAGTTCGGTTCAATCAGGTCGGTTAGCCGCGGGCCGTCGATATGGATACGTCCTCGCGGTTCAGTTTGTTATAGTTTACGTATGAGATCACCAGCAAAATCATAAAGGCGGCCGGCAGTATCAGCAGTGGTCCGAAACCATCCACCAGCAACAAGCTGGAGAACGCAAATATGAAGTCGAAAGCGAACCCTGCATACACCCATTCCTTGATTCGCCTTGGCAACCGGGGTATGATGAGCAATACCGAGCCGCCGACTTTGAACAAGACCAGCAGCGTGCCGAAGTATTCCGGATAGCCGAGGTGGCGTATTCCTTCCTTGGCCGCTTCGGTGTGCCCTGTAAGTGCAGGCATCACGCCTTCGAACAGAAAGATAATCACTGTGGGAATCCAATAGAGCAATTTTGTAGTTTTCATTGTGTTAAGGTTTAGGGTTAATTTTTTAATGTATAGTTCATCACGGCGATGCCGACTTGTAATTTTAGCTTTTCATTTTCTGGCGATTTAAAAGTTCTTGTCGTTGTTGATGATACAAAGATGGCGCGCGAAAACTTTTTCGATGGTGTGTTAGTGCGACATAAAAGGGGGTAAAAATGACAACGACGAACGGCCGACCCGGGTATCAATCCAACTCACGAACAAGCTGAAAAGGCGGACACATTGCATTCGTTGTGCTAAATTGTCTGCCATAAGTGACGGTTATGAACGAACAATCAGTCAGTCAACAATTTAATGATCACCTCCGGAGTTATGTGAAACTTGATAGCCGCACGCTTGATAAGGTGATGAAATCGGTTATTGTAAGAAAGATCAAGAAGACAACACGCTTGTTGAATCCTGGCGACCCGGTGGTGTACACGTATTGGGTGGTAAAGGGCCTGCTGCTTTCGATTTATCATGACGAACACGGAAAGGAGCACATTGTACAGTTTGCCATAGAGAATTGCTGGATCACCGATCAGGAGGGTTACTACAACCAGGTGCCGGGTAGTTTTTCAATCCACGCACTGGAAGACTCGGTCATATTATGTTTGTCGTATGCCAGCCGCGAAAAACTATGCGCCGAACTACATGCACTCGACACGTTCTTCAGGAAAAAGGCAAACGACAGTTTTGTGAAACTCCAGAAAAGACTTCTTACCTACCTTACATCCGATGCCAGGCAGCGGTTCGATCTGCTTCATGCGGAATATCCCGGCCTCTACCAACGATTGTCGAAGAAAGTGCTGGCGGCGTACCTGGGTGTATCGCGAGAGACGCTCAGCAGGTTTAAGCCGGCGTAAAAAAGATGTGATGTAAATCAATTTTTCGGCGAGGAGGCTGCGGCACCTTTGAAGAAAAAAGAAACACATGAACAAAATCATTTGCCTGCTACTGCTGGCCACTTTTCATTGCGCCAGCATCAACCAAAACGAAGGTCTGGCCGGGGCTACGCGAGCCATTGCCGAGAGCAACGCCATTTACTTCGAATCATTCGCAACCAACAATCCGGCAATTTTTGTAGAACGATATGCCGACGACGCCTGCATTATGGCGCCAGGCAGCCCGCAGCAATGTGGTCGTGAAGCCGCCAGGCGTTTCTTTCAGGTAGCCTACAACGAGTTTGGTTTGCGCAACGGGAAATTCATCACAACCGCCGTCTATGGCGATGGAAAAGAGTTTGTAACGGAAGAGGGGCTCTGGCAATCATTCGACGACAAGGGCAACCTTTTTGATGATGGAAAGTTTCTTGTACTTTGGAAAAAAACAGAACAAGGCTGGAAAATGTACAGAGATTCATTCAGCAGTAACAGATATCAATAAAATCAATATGGGTAATACACAACATTTCAGGGAGTTGCATCAACAGCAGGACCCACTACTTATTGGCAACGTGTGGGATGCAACAAGTGCCCGCGTTATGGAACGCTGCGGCATTAAAGCCATCGCCACGTCCAGCGCGGCCGTTGCCGAAACGCTTGGCTACAACGACGGCGAGCAGATGACTTTTGAAGAATATTTTTTTGTGATCGACCACATTGTGCGCGCGACCGCGCTCCCCCTATCTGTAGATATCGAGTCAGGCTATGGCGAATCGCCAGAGACTGTGGCGGCGAATATCGAACGGCTCTCGGCCATCGGGGTGGTGGGCATCAATATTGAAGATTCAACAGTTCGAAACGGCGAGCGCGTTATGTTGGAGAAAGAGCAATTTGCAGCGAAACTCAAGGCCGTCGTCAATCTACTTCGCTCCAAGTCAATCGATATGTTTGTTAATCTCCGGTGCGATTCGTTTCTATTGCCGGCAGCGAACCCTTTGCAGGATGCGTTGGATCGTGCGCAGGCGTATGCAGCAACAGGGGCCGATGCACTTTTCCTGCCTTGCATAGTGCGACTTGAAGACATTGCCGAAGTGGTTGGCGGTTCGCCTTTGCCCATCAACGTAATGTGCATGCCTAGCCTGCCGTCGTTTGATGAAATGAGGAAGGCAGGCGTGCGCCGCATCAGCATGGGTAATTTTCTCAGCAGAACAGCGCAGGCAGATA
>JAAURZ010000336.1 GCA_012031955.1 Bacteroidia bacterium | reverse complement strand
AGGCGACGAAGGGAATGAGGGCAACGAGGGCACCCTGGAGGGCCGCGAAGGTGTGGCCTGTGCCGCACTGTTTGCACGCTTTGACCAACCAAGCCTTGTGCAGTGACCTGCTTTGTGCATGGCTGCTGATGTCGGTGCTGCTTGGTTGCCGTACTGCACATGCGGCCAATCATCTGCAGGGCAGGCAGGGCCCAACACTGCCACCTCTGATGCCAACTTCAACGACGGCAATGAAGGCAACGAGGGCAACGAGGGCACCATTGAAGGCGACGAGGGTGCGCACTGCTGCCTGCTCACATTTACTGCTGCTTGTACTCGCTGCTTGCTGTCTGGACGAACACATCCTGTGCGTCCAGTTAGTGCCCTTGGCATCTGGAAGAGCATTCATGCACACAACGAGTGCAACGTTTGGGCCCCTCGTGCTGTTCAGCTGCTGTGCACAATGTTGTACTTCCGCACTCGGTGCAGCTGCGCGGCCGGATGTCCTAGTGTACAATGAATCATGCCGAATCCTCGCGATCTTGTGCAGGCGCAACAGTTCGGCGAAAAAATACGATTGGTTTTCGTTGATGGAGTCGGTGTTGCGCATGCCGGTGTGTATTTCCACCAGCGGACATGTAAACGCTTTGGCGAAAACGACCGAACCGCTGAGTGCCAGCACCACGTTTACGCCTACGGCTCTGAGGTAGGTGCTCTTGCCGGCCATATTCGCACCCGTTACGATCGATAGTGTGGCCGGCGTGCCAAGCGAAACCGGGTTGGTGACGCACGCGTCAGCCGCAATGAGCGGGTGGCCGACGGACGTTCCCTCCAGCGCACGCTGCTCGTTGATGTCGGGAAAAATGTATGAAGGGTTGTTGTATGCAAATGCGGCGAGGCTGTTGAGCGCATCAAACTCGTGCACCGACGTGAGCCATTGCCCGAGGTGCTGTTTGTTTTTCTCGCGCCATTGCTCCAGGCGAAGCACGCACTGCAAGTCGTACAACACAGTGGTGTTGAGGAGGATCGCCGTGAAAAATTCAGTCGCAGGTCGAGCGCGCGCGAGCGGGCTGCGAGCGACGCAAGCTCATGTCTCGCTTCCGTACTCACCTCGTGCAAAGCGCTGAGTGAAGGATCGGCGAAGCGGGTATTGTTGATCAGCTCAAAATGCGCGGCGTATTTTTCCAGCAGTTCCTTCTTGCTGCCGATATAGCTGTGAAACAGTTGTACACGTTTGCTATAGCTACCGACAATCGCCCATTGCACGAGCACTGTCAGGATGGCTGGATAATATACTCCAGTGAACATCCAATAGACGATGGCCGCCAGCGTGAGTGCGGGTATTGCCAGCAGCGCGACTTGCAACGCGCGATGGCCGTAGACCATCCGGTCTAGTTTGAGCCAGTGCAGTATCTTGTGCAAGTCGTCCTTCTTTTCCTGGCTGTCCATACCCACCGCCTGAAACGACTGCCGGAAGTCAAGCATGCCGGCGAGTTCTTTTACGGCAAGCTGGCGCGCACGTATATCGGCGCGACTGGCGAGCGGCGTTTTGAGCATTAGCGCCAGCCGTTCTCTGCCCGATTCACTTACGGTGCGGTTGACGCGTTGGTACACCGAGCCCTTTCCGAAAATGTCGAGATCTACCGCGTAAGGATGCAGCGCGTCGATAAATGCTGATCCATCCTCAAACGCGCCGTGGTCGCCATTTTGCGCGCGTTCCTCCTGTTCGTTTATTGTCGAAAGGTTCCTTTGAAACCGCTCTTCGCTGCCGGCCTGGTTGTAGACCCGCACCAGGTAGGCATACGCCGACAGAAAAAGAATCGCCGCCAGCCACAACACCGTGTTGCTGAGACTAAAATAGGCGAGAATAAGAAAAAGCACGATGGCAGAAACGCGCAGCCACGAGAGGCCCGTGAGTTTGTGTTGAAGTTGATTAGCCAGTTTACGGCTTTCTTCCTTTCGCGCTTTGTAAAGGTGGATGAGGTCTGCTGTGTTCACAAAAGGTTAGAGTATGCGCTCGATGATTTGGATTACTTTCTCCAGTTCTGCGGCGTCGGTTGTATTAAAATCGTCAAGCTTGTCGGAGTCAACGTCGAGCACGAGCGCCACGTCGCCATTCTTCAGGGCGGGTATCACGATTTCCGATTTCGACGCCGAATTGCATGCGATATGCCCGGGAAATTTTTCGACGTCGGGCACGAGTATCGTTTTCTTCTCCTGCCAGGCACTGCCGCATACACCTTTGCCAATATTAATGCGCGTACACGCGACGGGTCCTTGAAAGGGCCCGAGCACCAACTGGTTGTCTTTCACTATGTAAAAGCCCACCCAAAAGAAGTCCATGGCTTGCTTGAGCGCGGCCGCAATGTTGGACAAGTTTGCCACCAGGTCCGTCTCGCCGTCCACCAGTGCATTAATCTGGGGGATAAGCATTTGATAGCGCGCTGCCTTGTCGGCCGACGCCGATACGATGAGTTCTTCTGCCATTATATTTTCTCCAGTTGGGTTCTTGTTTTTTCTGAAACAACATTGCCTGTATTCACGGTGCCCGATGGTTCGAACAGCAGCAGTTCGACCTCCTGTTCGGCATACGGCTGATGCTCCACACCGCGAGGCACAATAATAAACTCACCTGCACTGATAATCTCGGTTTTGTTGCGGAAGCGCATGGTGAGCCGGCCGCGGATCACGAGAAACATTTCGTCTTCGTGATCGTGGTGATGCCAGGGGAAATCGCCCAGCAGCTTCACCGCCTTTACCTCTTGTCCGTTGAGTTCGCCAATGATGCGCGGGTGCCAGTGGTCGGAAAACAGACTTAACTTTTGATTGATGTTGATGGTATTCATTGATGATGCGGGTTGCGGTACAAAGTTAAATCCAGTTTCAGGAAGTAAAGTTCATATAAGTAGTGCTTTGCTTCCAAACATTACAACAATATTAATGTGTTAACAACCAGTCGGATTTTCGGATGCGGAATATGTTCACGGCATTTCCGTTGTAAAATGTTTGCTTGTCGAGGTTCATCCCGTTTTTACGGGCTACGTTGGCAGAAGGTTGGTTGGCGAGGCTGACAATGGAAATCAATGAGTCGGCGAATGCATTCCTAAAGGCGCAGTCGCGACAGGCGTGGGCTGCCTCTGTAGCAAACCCTTTCCCCCGAAAGGGGCCAAGGAGAGAATACCCAATTTCAAGTTCCGGTGCCCCGTCTACGGTTTGGACCAGAAGCCCGCAGTGACCCACCAGTTTGCCTGTCGATTTTTCCACCAGCGCATTCATTCCGCCAAGGTCGTTTTTATAACGACCCAACTGTTTGTCGTACCACTTGCGACACTCCACCTCGGGCGTGTCCATTTGCATGTCCCAATACTGAAAGGAGTTGGGGTCTTCAAAGAAAGTAAGCCATTGGTCCCTGTCACCCAGAGTCACCAGCCGGAATTGAAGGCGTTCGGTTTCGTGGCCGTCGAGCAGGTATCGCATGCTGAAAATTCTGAATCAAATATTTCGGTAGAAAAACAACTGATCGCTGTCGATCGCTTCAAACGCCGTGGAGGGCACCTGGCGCGACCGGTGCCTTAATTCCTTTGTGAAAGTGTTTAGGCGCCACAAATATTCGCGCCTCATCCCAAAGACCTGACTCTATAAACTGAATGAGCGTGTGGGCGCCGCCCTCTACGATCAAAGACTGTATGTTTTGGTTCGCCAGGGATTGAATGAGGGCGTCAAGAAAACGGTCCTCGTCAAGTCGCAGAAGTTTCAGGTTTGGATGTTCCTCATGCTTGAGCACGTTGAAGACAATAGTGGGCTGCGATCCATCAAATAAGTGCAGCTTGTCGCTCAAGGTAAGATAGCGGTCGATCACCACGCGCACGGGGTTTCGGCCAGTCCATGCTCGCACGTTTAGCTGCGGATTGTCGTGGAATGCGGTTCTTCGACCCACCAGCACGGCGTCTTCCTGCGTGCGCCACTGGTGCACGCGCTGGCGCGACAGTTCATTGCTGATCCATTTCGAGTCGAAGTTTTCCTTCGCCATGAAACCATCCGCCGTTTGTGCCCACTTCAAAATAATATAAGGTTGCTTTTTGGAAATCCACTTAAAGAACCGACGGTTGAGTTCGTGACCGTCTGCTTCCAGTGCGCCCGTGGTTACTGCCACGCCCGATTTGCGTAGTCGTTCGGCACCGCCGACAGCAATCGGGTTAGGGTCTACGTTGGAGATCACCACGCGCTTCACCCGATGCTCGAG
>JAAURZ010000335.1 GCA_012031955.1 Bacteroidia bacterium | reverse complement strand
CGAACCACCGGCGAACATGATGATATGTCTTTTGCCATCCTTGTTGTACTCGGTGGTGAACTGCCCCATCGGTTCCATCACTTTTACCGTGCCTCCGGCCTTCAGGTTGTCAGGCAGCCAGTTCGACATCAGCCCGCCGTCCACGCGTTTTACGGTCACCACAAGGTCATCGTCGATGAACGGTGAAGAACAGAGTGAGTAGGCCCTGCGCACTTCCTTACCGTTCACAGGCACGATGAGTGTTAAGAATTGTCCCGCCTTGTAGTTGATTTTCTCGGCGGGTTGCTCAAACACGATCGAAATGGCGTCCCTGGTCTCCTGCACGATGGCCTTCACCTTCAGGTTGTGGTAGTGCGGCCCGGTCTCTTCCTTCTTCTCCGATTTTTAAAAAATAACTAAACGCCATGAACAAATGCTCTATATTGAACAATATAACAAAGCTGCCAGACACCTGGTTTGGGTAGCAGTGGCACAAAAGTAATTAGCTTTGGCTATACGGTCTAGCGTAATTCTAATTTGTTTATTTTTGACCCTTAACAAGCTACGCGCGTGGAATTAAATGTACTCAACGCCATTTCACCCATAGATGGCCGTTATTTCGAGGCGGTGAAGCCTCTATCGCCCTACTTCTCCGAATATGGTCTGATGCGTTACCGGCTGGAGGTGGAGATCGAATACTTCATCTCGTTGTCGACGGCTATTTCGGAGCTGATCGATTTTCCTGTGCATACGCTGGGCGACATCCGCAAAATCTACAAGCAGTTCAGCGAGCAGCATGCGCAGCGCATCAAAGAGATTGAAAAGGTCACGAACCACGACGTGAAGGCCGTAGAATATTTTATAAAGGAACACTTTGACAGACTTAAACTTCAGGATTTTAAGGAATTTGTTCACTTTGGCCTCACCTCGCAAGACATCAACAACACGGCCATTCCACTGCTTATAAAAGAAGCCATGGAGAATGAATACCTGCCACTGCTCGATGTACTGCTCAACAAGCTAAACGGGCTGGCCAAGGACTGGAAAGATGTGCCAATGCTGGCTTTCACGCACGGTCAGCCCGCGTCGCCGACCCGTGTTGGCAAGGAAATACAAGTGTTCGCGTCGCGGCTCAACAAACAGTTGACGCTGCTCAAAACGGTACCCTACTCCGCCAAATTCGGAGGCGCCACCGGCAACTTCAACGCGCACCACGTGGCCTACCCGAAGCAGGACTGGAACAAATTTGCCGACGAGTTCTGCCAGCACCTGGGTTTGTCACGCAGCTATCCGACCACGCAGATTGAACATTACGACAACCTGGCCGCTTTGTTCGACAACCTCAAGCGCATCAACACCATCCTTATCGACTTCAGTCGCGACACGTGGAGTATGTGTCGATGGAATATTTCAAACAAAGAATCAACCCCAACGAAGTAGGTTCGTCGGCCATGCCGCACAAGGTGAACCCGATTGATTTTGAAAATGCGGAGGGCAACCTCGGTGTTGCCAATGCGCTGTATGAACACCTTTCGGCCAAACTCCCTGTATCAAGACTGCAACGCGATCTCACCGACTCCACCGTGCTGCGAAATGTGGGCGTGCCGATCGCGCATTCATACCTGGCGCTTCAGTCGCTGCTAAAAGGGCTCGCCAAACTTGAGCTGAATGAAAAAGCAATCAACCGCGATCTTGATAACAACTGGGCCGTGGTGGCTGAAGCAATTCAAACAGTGCTCAGGAAAGAAGGTTATCCCAATCCGTACGAGGCGCTCAAGTCGCTCACCCGTACCGGCAGGCGCATCACGCAGGAAGACATTCTGCAGTTTATCGAGCAACTCGGTGTAAAGGAGCCGGTGAAGGAGAAACTCCGCGAAATCACGCCCTTCAACTACACAGGTATTTAATCATCTACAGTGTAAAGCAATTGACCCGTACTGAAGTCGTAAAGGGTGAGTCTGCGCATGTCATAGTACGCATTCCAGAATGCACGCAGGGCGTTGAGGTAACTTTGCTTGGCCTGGTCCTTTTCGGTGAGTGCAATATTGAGGTTGGTGATATCGATCTTGCCAATCAGGTACCGGTTCTGCGACACGGTGTAGCGCTCCTGCGCTACTTCGTCCGACTTTTTCGTGATCTCGATCTGGCTTAGCAACACGTCGAACTGGCGTACCTGCGTGATGATCTCCTGTTCGAAAATAATCTGATCCTGCTCGATGATGTAGTCATTGAGTCTTTTGTTGGCGATGGCGCGTTGTACCCGTGCCTTGTTCCGGCCCCAGTCCACAATGGGTATATTGAATTGGAGGTTGACGGTTTGCTGTGAGAGTGGGTCGACATACACGTCGTTGAGGTAGGCGCCGGTGTTGCTCAAACCGTAGGTGGCCGTCACGTCTATTGCATAACGCTGCCCCTTCGCTTCGGCAACGCCGCGCTCGGCTTCAACTTTTCTACGCTCGAACGCAATGAAGTCGGCACGGTTAGCCCGCGCGTAATTGAGTGCCTCGTCGACCGAAATAGTGAAATTCGGTATCACTTCGGGAAGCGTCAGCTCGAAGTCGGTGTTTTCTTTAATACCCAGATACGAGCGGAATGCGAGTTTCGTATTTTGAAGGTTGATCTTCTCTTGCGTCACTGCCTGGCGTGAGCGAAGCAATTGCAGTTCGGCCTGCAGCAGCTTGTCGCGGGTTGTGGTACCTATGTTGTAGCGGCCGTTTTCAATTTTGTAAATGGTATCGTTGTTGGCGAGGTTGAACTCGGCGATCTGCAGCCTGATCTGCGCGTCCATCACGTTGAAGTAGCGTTCAACCGCGTCTCTGGAGATTGCCTCCATATCTTCGACGTAGCTGCGCTTTGACTCTTCGAATCGCAAGGGCTCGGTCTTCTTATCCCATCTCAACTGGTTGAAAGCTAATATAGGCTGGTTGATCTGTATGTTGAAAGGGTCGCCCCGCCACCGTTCTATTTGATCGGCGTTGTCTTTGAAATAATCGAGGTTGGAGTTCATGAAGATGTTTCCACCCGTCCAGGGAATTGGCTGGTTGAGATACAATCGTGTAGAGGTGGTGGTCTGATCGATTTGTTTGTAGTCAATATCTCCCTCCGGTTGCACGACGGCTTGCGTGGTGCGGTTGAAGTTCGGCAGCACGCCGCTGAGTCGCAGTTGCGGATTGTAGTTGGACTTGTAGAAGCGGTAGTTCCAGTAGCGGTTTTCTTTCTGTGTTTCTGCCTGTTTGGCCAGCGGCGACTGTGCCTTTGCCATGTCTATGACGCGGTCGAGCGTGTAGCGCGTCTGGCCATAGCCGATCGAAAAGAATGCACAGAGAAAAAGGAATAGTAGGGAGGTTGTTTTATTCATAGCGAAGTGATGCGATTGGATCCTGCTTGGCGGCTCTGCGTGCCGGGGCGATGCCGAAGATGAGTCCTACGGACGCAGCCACGCCAAATGAAAGTATGATCGACGTGAGGCTGATTACCGTGGGGATTTCTGCTACGGACGAAATAAGAAATGCGAGCGAAACGCCCAGTATAACGCCGATGATGCCGCCGGTAACGCTGATCATCATGGCCTCGAACAGGAACTGCTGCGTGATGTCCGACTTCTGTGCACCAATCGAAAGCCGCAAACCGATTTCCTTGATTCGTTCGAGTACCGACGCCAGCATAATGTTCATGATACCGATGCCACCTACGAGCAAGCTGATACCCGCAATGGCGCCCAATACATAGTTGAAGATGTCATTGGTGCGTTGTTGTTGTTTCAGCAATAACTCGGGAATTTCAATTTCAAAATCGACCACGTCGTAGTGCTTTCGTGTGAGCAGCCGCGATAAAATTTCGGCGATAGGCGCCAGCAGTTCCGTCTGGTCTACCTGCACCACAAGCTTGTCGATCTGATGATAGTTTACCGGCGCCTTGTCGTCACTTTCGCTTTGCTCGGCGCCGCCAATGATGATTACGCCGCGGCTGAAGTTGCCGGCCGCACGCTGAATGCCGCTCTGTGTAACCAGGTCGCGATTTTCGTAGCGTATCAGCACCGATTGCAAAGGCGCATATACATCCATGTTGAAGTCGCGTATGCCGAGTTTCGACAGGCTGGCATCGGACACGTAGCGTTCTTTCATTACGCCAATGATGGTAAGCCAATGCGGGCCCACTTTGATTGATTTTCCGACAGGGTCTTCCGTTGGGAAGAACTTACTCTTGAGCGAGTAGCCGATAATGCAAACCGGAGATCCGTTAATCAGGTGCTCTTC
>JAAURZ010000334.1 GCA_012031955.1 Bacteroidia bacterium | reverse complement strand
AAGACTTGGCCTTGTGCGAGTTTGTAGATGTATCCAAACACAGCGTTCAAAGCATTTTGAGGGAAGGTCTCGAACTAATGAGGACAAGCTAAACAGGTTATGAAGTTTTTACGCAAGCAGCTAGACGGAATCAAGCACCACTTCGAAAAGGGTGGCAAATACGAGAAGTTCTTCTATGTCTATGAAGGCTTCGAAACATTTCTCTTCGCGCCCAACAGCGTAAGCGACGCGCGCGGCGTACAAGTGCGAGACGCTATCGACATGAAGCGCCTCATGATCACCGTGGTGATCGCGATGGTGCCGTGTCTTCTCTTCGGCATTTACAACGTGGGCTATCAGCACTTCCTGTCAACCGGCACACAAGGTACCACCGGCGAAATGATCTGGATCGGCGTAGTACAAGTTGTTCCAATCATCATCGTATCCTATGCGGTCGGTTTGGGAATC
The DNA here is from genome assembly GCA_012031955.1 of Bacteroidia bacterium. The sequence continues at coordinate 3,803 of JAAURZ010000334.1, read as the reverse complement.
GAGTTTGCTTTCACCATCTTCAGAAAGCACCCGGTGAATGAAGGGTTCCTGGTAACAGGTATGCTCATTCCTTTGGTGATGCCGCCCGACATTCCACTTTGGCAGGTGGGCCTTGCCACAGCGTTTGCAGTTATTATCGGCAAAGAGGCGTTTGGCGGCACCGGCATGAACGTGCTCAACGTGGCACTCACGGCGCGCGCATTCTTGTACTTTGCTTATCCCGCCCAAATCTCCGGCGAGGTCTGGACATACCTGCCGGAAGGCGTTCAGACAATTCAGGGCTACTCCGGAGCAACCCCGCTTGCCGTTGCGGCCGAAACACTTAACTCCGGCACGGCAGTGGTCACCGCCCTGCAACAGCAAAGCGCCGCGTGGGCTGAGGGGCTGTACTCATTCAGCAATTTGTTCTTTGGATTTATACCGGGCTGCATCGGCGAAACCTCTACGTTGATGTGCCTGATCGGCGGCCTGATTCTAGTTGCCACAGGCGTGGGCAGTTGGAAAATTATGGTGAGCGTATTCGCCGGCGCCTATGGAATGGGTTTGTTTCTCAATGCAGTGGCGGCCAACCAGTTTATGGCGATGCCAGCCCAGTATCATTTGGTAATTGGCGGCCTTGCCTTCGGTGCCGTTTTCATGGCCACAGATCCGGTGACAGCGACTCAGACGGAAACGGGCAAGTGGATTTACGGAATTCTTATCGGGGTGCTCACGGTGGTTATTCGTGTATTCAACCCGGCATATCCTGAGGGGATCATGCTCGCGATTCTGCTGATGAACGTTTTTGCTCCCCTGATTGATTATTATGTAGTACGCGCAAATAAAAAACGAAGATTACAACGTGCGACAGTCTAACGGTTATATCATCTTTTTCACGGTTATCCTCACAATAGTGGTTGGGGGTATCCTCGCAGGCGCATCGATCGTACTCGGCCCCGCCCAGAAAAAATCCATCGAGCTGGAAACGAAAACGCAAATCCTGAGCGCAGTGCGCACCCTTGTGGAAGTAAAGCAGGGAGACGATATTTTAGCGATATATAAAAACAGAATATCATCCACCGTAGTCGACTACAATGGCAATGAAGTGACGAAGGATGAAAAGGGCAACAAGATCATGGCGGAGAATGTCGATGTGCTGAAGAACTACAAAAAGAAACCGGAGGACCGCATTTACCCCGTGTTCAAGCTCAGGAGTAGTGCCGACACCTCAAAGATAGAGGCTTACGTACTGCCTGTGTATGGAAATGGGCTGTGGGACAAAATATGGGGCTACGTCGCCATCGGATCCGACCTCGAAACCATTGTGGGAGCATCGTTCGATCACAAAGCCGAGACCCCCGGCCTGGGCCAGCGCATAGCGACACAGGAAATTCAGGATCGATTTGTCGGGAAGAAAATAGTCGACGAAAAAGGACAGATCGTGTCCGTTGAGATGACCAAGGGAGAGCACGGCGGAGGACAAGCGAGTATGGATTACTACAAGGACGATCCGCACCACGTTGACGGCATGTCGGGCGCAACCCTTACGGGAAAAGGCCTCAACGCCATGCTGAAGCAATACCTGCAGAGCTACAAGAACTATTTTGACTTAGTAAAGCGCGACGGCAAGTCTGTGGCGACTAACCAATAAAGAACAATCTATGGCAGAGGAGACACTAGAAAAGGTAAAAGTTGAGAAAGAGGTGGAACCCCTTCTCTCGAAGCGCCGGAGAAAATTTGTAACCGATCCGCTGAATGAAGACAATCCCGTAACCGTGCAGGTGTTGGGTATCTGTTCTGCACTCGCAGTGACGGTGAAGATGGAGCCGACCCTCATCATGGGTATTTCCGTGACGGCGGTAATCGCGTTTTCCAATCTCGCCATATCGCTGATCAGGAATTATATCCCTAATCGAATCAGGATCATCGTACAACTCGCAATCGTGGCATGCCTGGTTACACTCGTATCTGAAGTACTGAAGGCCTACAACTATCCGATGTACAAAGTGCTGGGCGCGTTTGTCGGCCTCATTATTACAAACTGCATAGTGATGGGCCGGCTGGAGGCGTTCGCAATAGGGCAACAAACCATACGACTCCGTGCTCGACGGCCTCGGTAGTGGCATGGGCTATGCATGGATCATACTCACGGTATCGTTTTTCCGCGAGTTGCTTGGTTCCGGTTCCATCTTTAATTGGTCGCTGTTCAAAACTTTAGGAATAGCATACACCAACAATTCGCTGATGGTTGATTCCGTAGGCGCGTTCATGATCCTTGGTATGATCATTTGGGTGCAGCGTTCGCGTACAGGGTACGTGGAGCACACGTAGGATTTTTTTATTGACGACGAATTTTAAAGACATTTGATATGGGATTACTCAGCTTAGGCATCAAATCCATTTTCATCGACAACATGATTTTCGCGTACTTCCTCGGTATGTGTTCATACCTGGCAGTGTCGAAAAAAGTGTCGACCGCCATTGGGTTGGGCGCGGCGGTGATTTTCGTGAACGGCATCACCGTGCCGGTAAACTGGCTTATCCAGGATCTCCTGCTGAAAGAAGGCGCGCTTGCTGGCCTGCTCGGCCCGCAGTTCGAATCGGTGAACCTGGAGTTCCTTCAGTTCATTATGTTCATCTGTACCATCGCGGCCATTGTGCAACTGGTAGAAATGGTGATCGAAAAAGTATCACCTGCCCTGTACTCGACACTCGGTATATTTCTGCCGCTTATCGCCGTGAACTGCGCCATCCTTGGATCGTCGCTGTTTATGCTGCAACGCGACTACTCCCTGGCGGAAGCAACCGTGTTCGGTTTTAGCGGAGGCATCGGCTGGATGCTCGCCATCGTAGCGCTTGCAGCCATACGCGAAAAGATGAAATATTCTAACGTGCCTGCGCCGCTCAAAGGCCTTGGTATTACCATGTTTATCACCGGTCTTATGGGACTGGCGTTCAAATCATTTATTGGTATAGCGCTGTAAGCAAATATCTGAAATCAACAACAACAGAGGCTTCCAGCAAATGGAAGCCTTTTTTATGCGACGACTATGGAACCCTCAATAAGAAGAATTATCCGCTACTTTTTCAGCGGCACCTTGTTCATCGTGCCACTGGTAGCAACCGCCTATTTTATCTTCGTAAGCTTTCAGTGGCTCGACAACCTGCTGGGCTTGCCATATCCGGGCGTAGGTTTTCTCATCATATTCGGCGCCATCACACTGTTCGGCTACCTCACCACCAACTTCGCCTTCAAAACATTTGTAGACATCTTCGACCATGGTATGAACAAGATACCGTTCGTTAAACTTTTGTACTCATCCATCAAAGACCTGATCGGGGCATTTGTGGGTGAAAAAAAGAAGTTCAGCAAACCAGTGCTTGTGGAAATGAACCGTGAAAACCAGTTATATCAAATTGGATTCATAACCCAGGACGACCTGAGTGAGTTGGGTTTGAATGACATGGTGTCCGTATACCTGCCGCACTCCTATGCCGTGTCGGGCTGGCACTACATTGTGCCGAAAGAAAGAATCCGGCCGCTCGACGTCTCGGGTTCTGCAGCGATGAAATACATTGTGTCGGGTGGTGTATCGGGATTTAAAGAGATTTAATTTCCTTTCTTAGAAAATGGAATTAAATTTCTGTTCTGTAACCTTAGAGAATAGCTAACCCATGGCAAACTCACGTGCATTCAAATCCAGCGTTGTCAAAATGACAACGCGCACTAATGACGGTAGGAAGATAGTCAAGCTTTCGCAAACCGAAAATTGATGCAATAGCGGATGGAATTCGGGCAATCGAGAAAGGTCAGGTGCGAACAA
>JAAURZ010000333.1 GCA_012031955.1 Bacteroidia bacterium | reverse complement strand
GAAGGCTGTAGGGCGACACGATGCTTTGTCCCGAGCGGATACGATAGATGTCGATAAGCACGCGGCCCTTGCGCGCTTCTTTCTTGATATGAAGTGTAAGCGTTTTAGGGTGGTTGTCTACAAATGGCGTGGCAATGTCTTGCGCCGCTTCGAACACGGTATGAAAATCCCAGCGCGGTTCTATCGGACAGCAAATATGAACACCTTTGCCACCGGTGTTTTCACGAAAGGGGTGTAACCAAAAGGCTCCACATATTCCTTCAATTCAAAAGCGATGTCGACGCGTCGGCGAAGTTGTAGCCTTCAGGCGGGTCGAGGTCGAACACCATGTAGTCGGGGCAATCGTAGTTGGGTTTACGGCTGTGAAGCTGATGCAATTCGAGCGAGGCGAGGTTGGCAAGCCACACCAATGAAGCGGGCTCGGTGGCTACGATGTAGTCCTTCTTTTCTTTGCCCAGGGTAACGAACTCGAGCCAGTCAGGAGCCCACTCGGGACGGTTCTTCTGATAAAAACTTTCGCCGTAGATTCCATCGGGGAAGCGAATGAGTGTGAGTGCGCGCCCTTTGATATGATTGAGTAACGTAGGTGCTATTTTGAGATAGTATTCAATGATCTCCGCCTTCACCACATGGTCGTCGGGAAACAGTTCCTTGTCGAGGTTGGATATTTCCAACTTGCGCTTTCCTACCTGGGCCCACTGTTTTTTTGCCATCGACGAAAGTTATTACATCCCTGTGAGACTTCTAAACGGAAGAAAAAATTACAGGCACGCTCAGTCTTCAATATCGCCGCGCTGGCGGTTGGGCAGAAAGATCATGCCAATCACAAAGGTGGCCCCCGCCACAATGATCGGATAGAGCAAGCCGGCAAATGGATCGCCCGCCGCGTTGTCCGGCGTTTTACTTGATTCGTACAGCAGGGTGGCGAGGAAGGGCGTGAGACCGCCGAATATTCCATTTCCGATATGGTATGGCAGGGACATGGAGGTATAGCGAATGCGGGTTGGAAACAATTCAACGAGAAATGCCGCGATCGGTCCGTACACCATCGTCACGAAAATTACCTGCACGAGTACCAGCAACATCATGAGCCACTGGTCGGTCGTGGCCAATACAACCGACTGTTTTACGGCGGTGGCGGCAATGCCTTGCGGGTTTGTGGTAACCGTGGTGCTCTCCACCCGCTCGGTGCCGTCGGTGTAGTGAAAGACCTGTCGCGTGGTCACTACGGAATCGCTGCCGATCAGCTCGCGCGTAGCCGCCGAAAGCGCCGGTGTACCAGTTTCAATCTTTTCACGCACGTCGGCAAGGGCGTACATATGCTTATATATCGGTCTGTAAAAAATTACTGCGAGCAACAACCCAAGCATCATTATAATTTTTCTGCCGGCTCTATCGGACCATTTTCCAAAGACAACAAACAAAGGCGTGCCCGCCACGAGCGCCACGGCAATGATGACGTATGACTGAACAAATTCAATGTGACAAGTCTGCTGTATGAAGGACAAGGCATAGAACTGCCCGGTATACCACACGACACCCTGGCCGGCAGTTGCACCAAATAGCGCGAGCAAGACCCACTTCAGGTTTCAGCTTTGCCAAAGCTTTCCTTAATCGGGTTCTTCGCCACCTTCCCTTCGGCCTTTAGTTTGGAGAACATGGGCGACTCTTTCATGCGCATGCGGATGTATATGGAAATCACCACCAGGATGGACGACAAGAGGAATGGTATGCGCCACCCCCAACTGTTGAACTCGGCCGTCGACATCGATTCGCGGGTAGCAAGGATAACGCCGATGGAGACAAACAGCCCGAGTGTGGCGGTAGTTTGAATGAAGCTGGTATAGTAACCACGCTGCGCAGCCGGCGCGTGCTCAGCCACGTAGGTAGCAGCTCCGCCGTATTCGCCACCCAATGCGAGGCCTTGAACAAGCCGCAGCAAGAGCACGATTACCGGCGCGGCGATTCCGATGGACTGGTATCCGGGAACGAGCCCGATCAAAAATGTAGAGCCCCCCATCAAAATGAGTGTGACCAGAAAGGTGTATTTGCGACCGACTATATCGCCGAGCCTCCCGAACACGAGCGCGCCGAATGGCCGCACAACAAAGCCCGCGGCAAAAGTCGCCAGTGTCGACAGCAAACCTGCGGTGGGATTTGACTTCGGAAAAAATTGTTCCGCGAGTGTGGCTGCCAGGCTGCCGAAAATGTAAAAGTCATACCACTCGATAAGTGTACCGACAGACGACGCGGCGATTACAGCCCATAAGGTACGTTTGTCGGAAGGAGATACAACAGGAGTTTGCATGCGGGGAATTGGATACGGCATTGAAGATAAACAGAATTGAATGCTTTGCAAATCTGTTGCGCATGTTGCCCGTTATGTTCATCTGTATAAAAAAGGCAACCAAGCTAGAAGTACATCTCCTGTGCCAGCCGATAGGTGTTGGCATGTGCCTCTATGATGTCACGGAAATCCGGGGAGTAGCCACCGCCCATGCTTGCCACGAGGGGATTTATTCTTCATTGCCACTTCCAGCACGGTGCGGTCTCGCTGCCTGCAGCCTTCACGAGTCAGCGCCAGCTTGCCAAGGGTGTCGGTGGCCAGCACGTCTACGCCCGACTGGAAGAAAATGAAATCGGGTTCAAGGCGATCGACCAGGTTTTTCAGATTGGTGTCGAGCACGGCCAGGTAGAACCGATCGCTGGTATGATCGGCAAGTCCGATGTCGAGGTCGGATTGTTCCTTATGCAGTGGATAGTTGTTGGCGCCGTGCATGCTGAACGTAAATACACGCGGCTCGTCTTTGAAAATTTCGGCGGTTCCGTTGCCTTGATGTACATCGAGGTCGACCACGAGTATTTGCCGGGCAAGGTTGTGCTGCAGCAGGTGCCGCGCACCGAGGGCAATGTCGTTGAGCAGGCAGAAGCCCTCTCCTTTGTTGGTAAACGCATGGTGCGTGCCTCCGGCGATGTTCATTGCCACGCCATGCTGCAGGGCAAATGCGGCGCACATAACCGTACCCTGCATGATGGTGACTTCACGATCGACCAGCCGCTGCGAAAGTGGAAAGCCGGTGCGGCGCTGCTCGCGTGGTGTGAGTGTAAGTGTGTGTAGCTTGTGCCAGTATCCGGCATCGTGCACTTGCAGTATGTCGGATTCGCCTAGCGTGTCGGGCGCGAAAAATTGCTGTGGTGAGCGTGCTTCATGAAGGAGCTGTTGCGGCAGCACTTCATACTTGCTCATGGGAAAGCGGTGGTGCGCCGGCAGCGGCAACACGTAGTTATCTGTCCAGGCGACTTTTAGCATCGTGAAATAAATAACCCAGGGACGGTCGGTCGATGCCGAAATCCCGGGGTTATAACACGCTTTTTGCTAGTGATGTTCGCCGTGGTCTTTGGCGCCGCCATACCACCCTTCCTGTATTTTATGAAAGGCGTCGTGCACTTTTGTGAGAGACGCTCCTATCTGGGTGTCGTCGCCGGATGCGACGAGGGCGACAAGGTTCTCAGTTTCCGATTTGAGGTCGCTGAGTTGATTCTTCATTTCTTCGGTGTCGACCTTTGCCGGCAATGTCGACGACTGCCAGGATGCGGCCATGGTGGCCATTTCAGGCGCCAGCGTCTTGGCAGGCTCAAGGTTGGCGGAGTCCTTATAGGGATGGTAGCTCTCCGCCATCAGCATATGGAAATCGTCCATTTGTTTCCAGTCTTCACTGGCGGCGTCGGTTTCACTGGCCGCCGTTTCGTCGGCGGTTTCCGTATTTTCAGATTTAGGTGTGCACGCCGCGAGGGCGAGACTTATGAGCAGGGTAATCCGGAAGGTTGTTTTCTTCACCATAACAGGTATTTTTTTGACAAATAGAAAAACGAATCTTAAATAGCAGCACTAGGCCATTTTTCTGTAGCGTCTGTTTCCACTAAGTAACTTCACAAACCGCTTAAGTGCATCGAGGTAGAGTGTGAGAAACAGAAAAATGGTCATCGACCAGATCACGGCGATGTTAAAAATGAAGGTATCGAATGTGAGCCCGGCAAAGTACTTGACCGGCTGATAGAAGTTTGCGGAAAAATCCCACCAACCTCTAGGGTGCAGTTCATTTTGATAGATGGGGTACAGCTTCTGCATAAGGCGGTTATCGAATTCGACAATGCGTTCGGTCGCGGTGGTGTTCTTGACTGACTCGGTCACGGCTTTGTTGGTGTATCGCTCCCGCATTGTATCGAACTGTCTGCGCATCTCGTCTGTAGCCGT
>JAAURZ010000332.1 GCA_012031955.1 Bacteroidia bacterium | reverse complement strand
TTTCTTTGTCCGCGCGCGACCTTATCGATAGAATCGTAGGCATCGTACCGCACACAGTAATTAGTTCGAGATTCGAGCCATGATCGCCCATGAAGCAAGTATGTAACTCCAACCAAAACGAATATGGATACCAAGCAATTCTACCTTAAGAACTTCAGTCTTACACGCAATCTCACCGATAACCAGGTGAGCGATCTCAACCAGATCACGGTGCAGCGCGACGCCCGGCATGGAGAAGTGGTGTATGCGAAGGGAGGCGAAAAGAAAATATTTCTCCTCATTAGCGGCCAGGTAAAGATCGCCGAAATAAAAGAGTCTGGCGATGAGATGATCAAAGAGTTACTGCAGCCCGGAGATCTTTTCGGCGACATATCCGTACTTGAAACAATCAACTACGAGTATGCCGAGGTGGTGTCGGAGCGAGCCTCCTACTTGGCTATCGACTTCAATGCATTTCAGGGTTACCTGCACCAGGTACCTGCACTCACGGTAAACTACCTGACTATGGTGAGTGAAAAATTCAAACGGCTCGAAACACGCTACGTCAATATGATTACCAAAGACGTGAAGAGCAGGCTGCTGTACTGCTTTCGCGAATGGGCTGTTAAAGAAGGGAAGAAACTTGGCGACAAAGTAGTGCTGCGAAACTACCTTACCCATGGTGATATTGCCAGCATGATATCCACTTCACGTCAGACCGTCACCGTGATCCTCAACGAATTGAAGGAGGCCGGTCACATAAACTACAACAGGCGGCAAATTGAATTCTCCGACGTGGCTTTCATACACCTATCGTAGCGTGCGCGCAATAAACACGACAATCCCCCTTTTTCACAAAGATCAATTTTATCCCTTAAAAAAATGAAGCGAAAACTGGAAGGGCAGGTAGCCCTTGTTACAGGAGCGAGCTCCGGCATTGGTGCCGGCGTAGCCAAAGCGCTGGCGGCCGAAGGTGCCGCAGTGGCAATCAATTACTCAAGCAGTCCCGAAAAAGCAGAGAAGGTGTTGAACGACATCCAGATGGCCGGTGGAACCGCCATCGCAGTAAAGGCTGACGTGGGCAACGAAAAAGAAGTAGTCCAGATGTTTGCCGAAGTGCGCAAGCGTTTCGATACCGTCGACATACTGGTGAACAACGCCGGCCTTCAGAAAGACGCGCCTTTCCACCAGATGACGGTGGATCAGTGGAACTATGTGATCAATATTAACCTTACCGGTCAATTCCTTTGCGCGCGAGAAGCGGTTAAAGAATTTCTGCGACGCGGCATCGTGCCTGACGTATCGAAGTCGGCGGGCAAAATAATATGCATGAGTTCAGTGCACGAAGTTATTCCCTGGGCCGGGCATGCCAACTATGCGGCATCGAAGGGTGGTGTAATGATGCTCATGAAAACCATTGCCCAGGAGTTGGCTCCTAAAAAGATACGCGTAAACAGCATCGGCCCGGGTGCCATTCGCACGCCAATTAATCACGCGGCGTGGCAAACACCGGAGTCGTATCAGAGCCTGCTGAAACTCATTCCATCGAAACGAATCGGCGAAGTCGAAGACATAGGAGGCGCCGCAGTGTGGCTCGCGTCCGACGACTCCGAATACGTGAATGGCATTACGCTCTTCGTCGACGGCGGTATGTTACTGTACCCCGGTTTTGAAGACAACGGATAAAACTGGCCGACCAATTACACATCATCCCTTTACACAAATAAACATGAACGCAGAGAAGATACGACTACAACAAGCCAGGGAGAAAAAAGCAGACTGGAAAAAATTCGGCCCATACTTGACGGAACGTCAGTGGGGAACGGTACGCGAAGACTACAGCCCTTACGGGAACGCGTGGGAATATATCTCGCACGACATGGCGCGAAGCAAGGCCTATCGCTGGGGCGAGGAAGGTATTGGCGGCATCAGCGACGATCAGCAGTTGATGTGTTTTTCCATTGCCTTGTGGAACAAACAGGACCCCATCATCAAAGAGCGACTGTTTGGGTTGACGGGAAACGAAGGAAACCACGCCGAGGACTGCAAGGAACTGTATTACTACCTCGACAGCACGCCTACGCACTCATACATGAAGATGCTGTACAAGTATCCGCAGCAACCATACCCCTATGCCTCGCTGGTGGAAGAAAACAGGAGACGAGGTAAACTCGATCCCGAATTTGAAATCATCGATACAGGCGTATTCGACAACAATGCGTATTTCGACGTGTTCGTCGAATACGCCAAGGCGGCGGAAGATGATCTGCTCATCACCATCACTGTACACAACCGCGGCAAGGAGAAGGCCTCGCTTCAGATACTTCCACATATTTGGTTCCGCAACACGTGGGACTGGGGATACGACTCCTACAAACCCGAATTGTCACTTTCAAAAAGCAACGCAATCTGTGCGCACCATCGCGAATTAGGTACTTATTACTTGTACAATGAAGCAAACGCTGCCGCACTTTTTACGGAGAACCAAACCAACACGTCGCGCCTGTACCACTACCAGACAAAGGGTCCGTTCAAAGACGGGTATCAACGACTATGTCGTCAATAACGCGTCTGCATTGTCGGAAACCAACCTGGGTACAAAAGCATGTTTTGTGCACGACCTCACAATCGACGGCGAATCGTCGGCTATCGTCAGGCTTCGTCTCACTGCCGGCAAACAAGAAAAACCATTTGCAGGTTTTCAGGAAATATGGACGCAACGCATTCAGGAGGCCGACGCTTTTTACAACGAAGTTCAGGCTGGTGTTACTGATGCCGATGCGCGTAAAATACAGCGCCAGGCTTTTGCCGGCATGCTTTGGAGCAAACAGTTTTTCTATTTCGACGTGGGCCAGTGGTTACGCGGCGACCCCGCCCAACCACAGCCGCCGCAAGATCGTCGCTATGGTCGCAATCGCGAGTGGCTGCACCTCAACAACAAAGACATTATTTCGATGCCCGACAAGTGGGAGTATCCGTGGTATGCCGCATGGGATCTCGCGTTTCACACGATACCACTTGCCATGGTGGACCCGGAATTCGCGAAACACCAGCTATCACTCCTGTCGAAGGACTGGTATATGCATCCGAATGGTCAGCTCCCGGCGTACGAGTGGGCATTTGGCGATGTAAACCCTCCCGTGCACGGCTGGGCCACGTGGCGCGTGTATAAGATAGACCAGAAAATGAACGGTGGCAAAGGCGACCGTGTGTTCCTCGAAGAGGTGTTTCAGAAGCTCATGCTCAACTTCACCTGGTGGGTAAACAAGAAGGACACCAACGGCAACAATATTTTTCAAGGCGGCTTCCTGGGTATGGACAACATCGGCGTGTTCGATCGCAGCGCAGCCCTGCCCACCGGAGGCTTCATAGAACAGTCCGATGGCACAAGCTGGATGGCGATGTACACACTCAACATGATGCGCATGGCCATTGAACTTGCCAAGGAAAACCAGGTGTATGAAAACCTGGCCACAAAATTCTTTGAGCACTTTCTCTACATCGCAGGCGCGATGGCCAACCTCAACAACGACGGTATCAACCTGTGGGATGAAGAGGACGAATTTTTCTATGATGTACTGCACACAGGCAACAATGAACGCATCAAAATGAAGATCCGATCCATGGTCGGCCTGATTCCCTTGTTTGCCGTGGAAGTGCTGGACAAAGAAGTGTTCGATGCGCTGCCCGGTTTTGCTTCCCGAATGAAATGGTTTCTGGATAACCGTCCCGACTCGCTTCGCTCGTGTCGCGCTGGAATGAATCCGGAAACAATGAACGGCACCTGCTTTCGCTGTTGCGTGGCCATCGCATGAAGCGGCTGCTGAAGCGGATGCTCGACGCCAATGAGTTCCTGTCCGACTATGGCGTACGCGCGCTGTCGAAGGTGTACGAACATGCCCCCTATGATTTCCATGTTAATGGAAACACATTTAGCGTAAAGTACACGCCGGGTGAAGGTGACACCGCGCTGTTTGGTGGCAACTCCAACTGGCGAGGTCCAATCTGGTTTCCGGTGAACTACCTGATCGTGGAGTCGCTGCAGAAGTTCCACCACTACTACGGCGACGACTTTAAGATTGAACACCCAACGGGCTCGGGCCGATACATGTCGCTCAACGAGATAGCTGCAGACCTGGCCGGCCGCATGGTCAGCATCTTCAGGAAAGACGCCGACGGCAGACGCCCGGTGTATGGGCAGCAGGAGAAATTTCACTCCGACCCGCATTTCAACGACAAGGTTTGGTTCTATGAATATTTCCATGCCGACAACGGCA
>JAAURZ010000331.1 GCA_012031955.1 Bacteroidia bacterium | reverse complement strand
AATGGTTTCTGTTGACGTAACAAAATCTGGTCGACGTGCTCGGCACCTTCACACCCAAAATCGTACGCAATTGCGCGACGACAATTCAAAGAAGCAGATTGAGCGCCCCGGGGGCGCTCAATCCTTTTTGATGGCGCTAGGTTAATTTTGCTTTAAAGAAATCCACGGTGCGGCTCCAGGCTAGTTCGGCGGCGGCCTTGTCGTAGCGTGGCGTGGTGTCGTTGTGGAAGCCGTGATTTACGTCCGGATAAATATAGGTAGTGTATTCTTTGTTGTTTTCTTTCAACGCCGCTTCGTAGTCGGGCCATCCGGCGTTCACGCGCGTATCGAGTCCGGCGTAGTGGATCAGCAGGGGCGCATTAATTTTTGCGACGTCTTCCTTGGGAGGTTGTCCGCCGTAAAAAGGCACGGCGGCGGCAAGCTCGGGAATGCGCACCGCCATCATGTTGGTAATCCATCCGCCAAAGCAAAAACCAACCACGCCCACCTTGCCGTTGCAGTCCTTGTGATCTTTCAGGTAGCTGAAGGCAGCGATAAAATCTTCAAGCATTTCGTTCCGGTCACGCTTGCCTTGCATCTCTCTTCCAGCGTCGTCAGTGCCAGGGTAGCCGCCAAGCGGCGTGAGTGCGTCGGGTGCTATTGAAATAAAACCGGCAAGTGCAGCCCTGCGTCCAACGTCCTGTATATGCGGATTCAGTCCGCGGTTCTCGTGCACGACCACGATGCCGCCAAGCTTTCCTTTTGCATCCTTCGGCTTCGACAATAAACCTTTGATTTCGCCGCCACCTTTTGGCGACGGATAGGTGACAAACTTTGTGTCCAGCCGCGGGTCGTCTTGCCGCACCTGGATACCACCCTTGTAGTCGGGCATGAGGAAACTCATCAACGATGCCACAGTGATGCCGCCCACCGCGTAGGTTGACAGTTTCTCCACAAATTGCCGGCGATCGATTCTACTGTGCGCATAGTCGTCGTAGAGGTCGAATACCTCCTGGTTTATGATCTTCTTTCCTAATTTGTTCCATGGCTAGAGTGCATTGGTTTCGGGTTCTTGAAATGGTCTTCCCTAAACTTATAACAATCGAATGATCTATGCCACTAAAATTGTGCAGACAGTATGGACTTGCATATACCCCACCAATAAGCAGCCATACAACGACGGGAATGTACATCATAACGGCCTTGGCACGTCGGAGTCGTGATGGCGGGAGCCGGCCAACGTGAGGATGAGCGGCGGGTATAACCATATCGCCTCCATCAAAAAAAACACCATAAAACCTTGCCCAGTTTACCAAGCCTCCGCCGCGCGTTCGTTTAACGCAGCGATCATGAGTTTAGAAAGCGAGGCACATATACCAGCGCCTGCCAGGAGCCCATACCACGGTCCATGGATGAACATTGTCTTCGATGCCTGTGGCTTTTTACGCCGGCGTACAATGGCCACGATGGTGAGGACTACGGGCGGCACAAACCAGAGCGCGGCGATAAAAAGAATAAGGGCCAGAAGTCCTTCCATCTCCATAGTCGGTATTAGTTGGGTTCAGCTATTAGTTGTTCCAGATACTCCCGTTTGTGATCGCGGTAAAACAAGTTCATCGTTTCAAACGGAATTATTTTATAGTCTTTGTTCACAATATGAACACACGATTTCTTTACTGAACGGACATCAAAATTATAGGCATCGATGAATTGCATGATGATTATCCTGAACAGATTGTTGTAGCTCAGCGCTGGCGCGTGTACCTGCGGCAGGCAACACAACAGCGAATGCATTTTCTCCGTGGCTCCCTCTATTGAGTTTCCGGTGCTGAACAAGTTGATCATACGGCTGTGCAGTTGCTCGTCTTGCTCATACACGATGGTATTGCGGCTGTTGTCCAGCAGGTCGGCGGGATTGATATAGCGGGTAAGCGGCAACACCTGGCCGCCTAACTTGAGCGCGTAGCCCATCACCAGGGCATCGGGATTACAGGGTACCGGGATGAGGTCGTCGCTATTAAATACCGACGATTGCTCCAGTATCTTCCGGCGCACTTCTGTCAGCGTGATGCGATCCTTCGCCGCATCAAATTGATCCAGGCGGCCCGCGACTTGGGTGGGTTGCAATGTAACGCCTCGCACGCAGGGTTGCAGGAGGGCAAAGTCAATTACCTTACCTATCTCATCGTCGTTGAGATTTTTTGAAGCGTTACAACAAGTGTCGTGGAAAGGTTGAGTTCATTGAGATGCGCCAGCGCCTGCTCGCGTACCTGCAACAGGTTTGCGCCTCGCATGGATTGCAACACTTCTTTCCTGAAGGAATCAAATTGAAGATATATCTCAAAGTTGGGTGAATAGCCGGCAAGTCGTTTTGCAAACTCGAAGTCTTTGGCGATGGCAATGCCGTTGGTGTTCAACATCAGGTGCTTGATCGGCAGTGTCTTCGCGTAGTCGAGGATGTCGAAGAATTGTGGATGCAACGTTGGCTCGCCCCCGCTGATTTGTACAACGTCAGGCTCTCTTTCATTTTCCACCACGGTGTCGAGCATCTTCTTTACTTCATCGAGTGTGCGGTGCCTGCCGTACGTCGGTGACGAACCGGCGTAGCACGTGGGGCACGTAAGGTTGCAGCGATCTGTCACCTCCACGATGGTGAGGCATGAGTGCTGCTCGTGGTCTGTACACAAACCGCAGTCATAGGGGCAACCGAATTCTGTTTTGGTGTTGAATCGATACGGCGTTTCGGAAGGCTTGTTGTAGTTCCTGATATTCTTGTAGTAAGGAATGTCATCGGCAATCAGCACACGCCACGCACCGTGTTCTTTACAGCGTTTGAGCATGTACACATTGCCGTCTTCGAACACTACTTTGGCATCCACACGCTGCAAGCATTCCGGGCACAGGCTCACGGTAAAGTCATAATATGTGTAACTTCTGGTAGGCATAACGGAACGTTTTGTGATAATATACAAAACAAATGATACACAGCCATTGGATGCTGCTCAGACCCCACAGAAAAAATACATTTGGTTTAAGAAACTCCAAAAAAAACCTGAATCCGAAATAGCTGATCATGAATATCCTGAAGACCATGCCGCTCTCCATTTTCCCCTGACGATACAATTTGCGCAGCACAAAGAACAGCGTGAGCAAAAAAGTGATTTCATAGAGGGCAAGCGGATGGCGCAGCACACCGTCGCCCAGATTCATGCCGGTGAAGCATGTAGTGGCGGTACCATA
The DNA here is from genome assembly GCA_012031955.1 of Bacteroidia bacterium. Next base: position 1,039 of record JAAURZ010000331.1, on the reverse strand, counting down.
GGTAAACTCATTGGTGCCGGCCAGGAAGCAACCCACGCGACCGATAATGAGGCCGGTCACGATCGGCAACGTGAACAGGTCGCCCGACGAATGCTTTTCTTTAACAATCAATTTCGCGGCTTCTACACCGAGGAGTCCGCCAAACAGCCCTCCCATGATGGTCTTTACATTGAGTAACACAAACAAAGCTGGTACCTGCGAAGTCGGCGTGCGGGTTCTCGAGAAAGCCCATCACCCTCGAACCTACCAATGCGCCGATGGCAGCTCCAAGAATTATCGATAGTCTGGTCGTGTTGGGAATAGGATCATGGTTGGAGCGGCGCAAGCCCAAATAGTATCGATAGCCTACGAAGAAGGCCGCATACTCAAGTAGCAGATGCACGTTGATACTGACGCCGGCAATGGATGGCTCGAATGGGATCGCGAACATCGGGGTTTAATAAGTCACCATTTCCAAAAATACAACCGGCCGCTGTATTTCTGTTCGATTGCAGCAATCATTTTGTGACAAAGCCCCGGGCTGACGTTTCGCAGGGTTGTCATAGGATCGCCCTGATAGCTCGCAGCAAGCGTTTTCCTTTTACCGAAATACCGTTGGTGGCAATGCCAAGGTTTATGGAGAAATCAGTGTGAGCCTTTCAGACATTTCTTCGGCTACTCGTGCGGTTGCTTGGCGGATAGCAAAACTCGTCAATATCCGGGTTTGCGCTCACGCCGTATCCGTTCATGATCACGCCCTTTTCTCCTGTGTTGGTCTCAAGCGCGTACAAGATCGACATATCAGCCGGGTCGCTTTCACCTTCGAACCGGTACTCATCCACGATGCGGACTTGTTCCGGTGTGAATGAAAGTTTCGGATCGTCAATCACGAGCATTTTTTTCTCCATTCTGAAATCATGTTCGAAGCCATCCTTGCGCAAGTGCTGCATTACTTTGGTTGCCGACATTAAGTTGTTGCGTGACATATTCTATATCTTGTTGATGTACCTATAATAACACCAAATCGGTGCCAGCGTGTAAATCACATTCGCCGGTGCAC
>JAAURZ010000330.1 GCA_012031955.1 Bacteroidia bacterium | reverse complement strand
CGGCCTTTCCCGAAGGGTCAATGATCTTCCCTCCGGCCGTTATCGCATCCTGTGTCCCGGGCGCTTACTGCCGCCAGTGCGGCAATCATCCACATAAATCCTCTACGCATAGCATTCAAAGTAAATCATTAAACGAAAATACGAACGAGCCATATCAGATGAAACAACACATGCATCTGAGAACGTACGCAGGCGTCCGGCTGACGGCCTTGTCACACGTCAAAGCTGATTGTATCACCTATGTCAAATGCCTTGCCGGCGCCTTTTTCGCCCGGCTGATCGGCGCTATCTTTTACCTTTTCGTTTTGCGCTTTTTCGGACTTGCCTTTTTGCTCCGCCCCGAATAGGTCTTGCTGCTCGGCTTTGACTTTTGGCCTTGGCTGACTTTTTTGCTGGACTTGCCCCCTTGGTTTTCCGGCTCCCCGAAGAGGTTTGCCTGCTCTCCCGGGTCGAGCTGCTCGTCCGCCGGTTCTTTTTTTTTACCCCCTGAGAACCGGATTTGCTTCCTGCTTCAGACGATTCCACGATGTCGTTTTCTTCGTCGCCTTCTTCAAGCCCGGTTTCTTCGGGCTCGCCAACAAGCGTCACATTGACGACCTTGTGCGGCGAGAGCCTGTTGCCCAGGGCCTTCCAACCCTTCACATCAATCAAATCTTCGAGGTTGGCCGATTCGGTCTCCTTCTCTTTTCCTTTCCCCTTCGAAATTTCCATTTCCACTTCGGGCGAATCGGCTGTTGTAATGAGAACCAGCCTGGAACCGATGGCCTCGGAAATAAAACCAAACTCTTTGTCGACGGTGCTGGTCTCGATCTGAAACCGCTTTACCATGTGCTGCTTGCTTTCGCCGTCGATGTAGATGGCAGAGATCACCTTTTTAGGATTGAATTTTTCTACCAGCATGGTTTTCTCAGGCTCGTAGCGGTTGGTGAGATCGTAGCCGGTGATCTTGTAGGAGCCGTTTCGCGTGAACGCGATGATCTGGTCGTCGGCGTCGAACTTGCCAAGGTAGCTGCCGCGTTTCTCCTTGTTGAGCCTGCCTGACGCCTCATCGTACCACAGATCGAGCTTGCTAAGTGTAGAGGTGCCCGCCTTGATCATGTCTACCTTGCGGATAGGGTACTTGGTGAGTGTGTTGCCACGGGCGCTGCGTCCTTTCACTTCAAGTTCCGCAAAGTCGTACTCGAAGATTTTCTTACGTGCCGTGCTGGACTGCGACAGCTTCACCTCCACCACTTCGGCCTCGCCGTTAGGGTTGCCCGATACATAGTAGATGCGCGAGTTGGGGTGCCCTTGCGTGAGGTCGTACTCTTTGTCGCGAATCACTCCCGGCATGGTGCAACGTTTGGAAAAGCCTTTACCGCTCTTGCCGTCGGAGTAGATGATGTTGTACACCATGCGGTCGTCGCCTTTTTTCCAAACGCCCACGTACATAATGTCCTTGCCCATAAAATTCTTGGCCTGTATGCGCGACACCAGCGCCTTGCCGTCTTTGCGAATCACGATAATGTCGTCGAGGTCGGAACATTCGCAAATAAATTCGTCGTCGCGTTTCAGGCTGTAGCCCACAAAACCATCGGTACGGTTTACGTACAACTTCTGGTTGTTGGCGATCACTTCCACAGCCGTCACTGACTGGAAGCTCCTGATTTCGGTTTTCCGTTCGCGGCCTTTGCCGTATTTTTCCTGGAGGCCCTGGTAATAGGCGACGGCATACTCTACCAGGTGCCTGAGGTGATGTTGCGTTTCCTTGAGCTGTTTTTCCAGGTCGCGGAGTAGTTCGTCGGCCTTGAACGCGTCGAAGCGCGAAATGCGCTTGATGCGAATCTCGGTAAGGCGCACGATGTCGTCGGTGGTGATTTCGCGATAGAATTCTTTTTGTGCGGCTTCAGTCCTTTGTCGATGGTGCTGATCACTTCTTCCCAGCTTTCACACTCTTCGATGTCGCGGTAGATGCGGTTTTCTATGAATATTTTTTCGAGCGACGAGAAGAGGATTTTTTCCATCAGCTCGGCTTTCTTTATTTCCAGTTCCCGCTTCAGCAGGTCGAGCGTCTGTTGTGTGTTGATCTTGAGAATCTCGTTCACGGTCATGAACTTCGGCTTGTCATCCACAATCACGCAGGCGTTGGGAGAAATGGATATTTCACAATCGGTAAATGCATACAACGCGTCGATGGCAATCTCCGGCGACTGACCTGGCTGCAGCGCGACTTGTATCTCTACAAACTGTGCGGTGTTGTCAATCACTTGTTTGATCTTGATCTTTCCTTTTTCGCTCGCCTTCACGATCGACTCCATGAGCGATGTGGTGGTGGTGGCGAATGGAATTTCGCGTATCGCGAGCGTCTTCTTGTCGAGTATTTCGATCTTGGCGCGCACCTTGATCTTTCCGCCACGCATACCCTGGTTGTATTCGGAAAAATCGGCAATGCCTCCGGTGGGGAAGTCGGGATAGATTTTAGGGTTCTTCCCCTTCAATACGTCGATCGATGCTTTGATAAGCTCGTTGAAGTTGTGCGGCAGTATCTTGGTAGAGAGGCCTACCGCTATACCTTCTACGCCCTGGGCCAGCAGCAGCGGGAATTTAACAGGCAGCGTAACAGGTTCTTTCTTCCGGCCATCGTATGACAATTGCCATTCGGTGGTCTGCGGATTGTACACCACATCGAGCGCCAACTTGGACAGGCGCGCCTCAATGTATCGTGGTGCGGCGGCGCCGTCGCCTGTGCGCACATCGCCCCAGTTGCCCTGCGTTTCTATCAGCAGGTCTTTCTGGCCGATGTTCACCATCGCTTCACCTATCGCCGCATCGCCGTGCGGGTGGTACTGCATGGTGTTACCTATTACGTTGGCCACTTTGTTGAAGCGGCCGTCGTCCATTTCTTTCAATGAATGCATGATGCGGCGCTGCACCGGCTTCAATCCGTCTTCGATGCGTGGCACAGCCCGCTCCAATATTACGTATGAAGCGTAGTCGAGAAACCAGTTTTGATACAGGCCGTCGAGGCTTATCACATCGTGGATCGCGTCGTCGCCTCCTCCGTGTCCGTTGATCTTAACGGGTGGTTTTGTGTTGGTTTTTATATTCTTCTTTTTGCTCATGCGTTTTTCACTATTCGCTTAAGACTTTATCTTATCTAAATGATGGCGAAGGTGCACAAGGTAGTCGTCTGCCAGAAACTGCAGGGTATGCACAGCCACGGTTCCCTTGCCCGTGTCGACGTGCCTGGTGTAGCTGCCGGCCGGCAAGGATCTCAATACATGACACAGGTGTTTATTGATCGCAACCCACAAGTCTACAAGGTCGGGTGTTGCGTATTGCTGGTAGTGTTGGAGGCTCACCCATTCGTCTTGCGCGTACACAATTTTGGGCAGCAGTTCGTATTGGCCGCGCACGAAGCGCTGCAAATTATTTTGCGCAGAGTCAACAAGGTGTCCGAGTATTTCTTTCTTGCTCCACTTGCCGGGCTCCGACTTATGCGACACTACAGATTCGTCCAACCCCCTGAAGTAGTCAGCAAATGATATTACCGTCGCTTCAATATCTGCTGCGAGCCGGTTCATGCGTCTGCTTCCACAGGTTCCTTCTCCGCTTCCGCCATATCCATCTCTATGCGCAGGTTGTCGATAATAAACTCCTGCCGATCGGGGGTATTTTTGCCATGTAGAACTCAAGCAGTTTCACCAGTTGACCATCCTTGCCGAACAGCACGGGCTGGAGACGAATGTTCTCGCCGATAAACTTCCCGAATTCGTCGGGCGATATTTCGCCGAGGCCTTTGAAGCGGGTTATCTCCGGCTTGGCACCCAGCCGTTGGATGGCTCGCTGCCGTTCCTCGTCGCTGTAACAGTAGATCGTTTCCTTTTTGTTGCGTACGCGGAACAGCGGCGTTTCGAGGATAAAGACATGTCCTGCTTTCACCAGGTCGGGAAAGAACTGCAGGAAGAAGGTCATGAGCAGCAGGCGTATGTGCATGCCGTCCACATCGGCATCGGTGGCGATGATCACTTTGTTGTAGCGAAGTCCGTCGAGGCCGTCTTCGATGTTGAGGGCATGCTGAAGGAGATTGAACTCTTCGTTTTCGTACACTACCTTTTTGGTGAGGCCGTAGCAGTTGAGTGGTTTACCTCGCAGGCTGAACACGGCCTGCGTCTCCACGTCGCGCGACTTGGTGATGGAGCCGCTCGCGGAGTCGCCTCGGCTAATGAAGATGACGCTGTCGGCCCGCGCTCGTTTTTTCGTTCGAAGTGAAAACGGCAATCACGCAA